>NZ_JBHJUK010000003.1:0-149577 GCF_042266225.1 Kitasatospora sp. NPDC056181 | reverse complement strand
GTTGGTGTCAACGCGGGGGGGGAGGCGGTTGCACGGCCCACCCCCACGGCGTTCAGTTCGCGGCCGCCTCCCGAACGGGCGCGAACGGGTGGTCAGGCGGACTGACCGGCCTTGCGGCGGGAGACGTGGACGGCCGCGGCGCCCAGGCTGATGGCGAGGCCCGCGCCCAGCGCGAGGTACGGGGTGGCCGGGTTCGAACCGGTCTCGGCCAGCTCGGCGGCCGAGGTGGTCGACGTGTTCGAGGTGGTCGAGGTGGTCGTCTTCGCCGAGGTGGCGGTCGTGCTCGTGGTGCTGCTCCTGGTGGTGCTCGCGTCGCCGGCCGTCGTGACGGCGGTGTCCGCGACCGGGGTGACGGCGCCCGGCTGCTGGGTGCCGGTGGAGTCGGCGGGGGCCGGCGGGGTGTCCTCCTTGGCGGGCTGCTGCGCGGCGGCGGCCTTGGCGTCGGCGAGGGCCTTGTCGGCGGTGGCCTTGGCGGCTGCGGCGGCCTTCTTGGCCTCGCCCAGCGTGTACAGCTTCCGGAGTTCGGCGACCCTGGCGTCGTCGAGGGCGTTGCCGGCGGCGGTCCTGGCCTTCTCCGCGGTGGCGTTGGCGGCGTCGGCGGCCTTGGCCGCTTCGGTGGCCTTGTGCAGGCGGGTCAGGATGGCGACCCGCTCGTCCTCCGTGGTCGCCGGGTCGTCGAGCTTCGCGGTGGCGGCGGTGGCCGCGGCCAGCTCCTTGTCGGCGGCGGCCTTGGCGGCGGCGGTCTCCTTGGCGGCGGCCCGGGCCGCTTCGAGCTTGCCCAGGTAGGGCTGCGAGTCGTTCATGAAGGCCTCGACCCTGGCCTGCTGTGCGGCCTCGGCGGCAACGGCCGCGTCGTACGCCGTGGCGGCGTCGGCGGCGGCCTTCTCCAGTGCGGCGATCGAAGCCGTGTCGTTCTGGGTCCGGGTCGTCGGCGCCGATTCCGCGAAGGCGGGTGCCGCGGAGAACACGGCGGCGGGCGAGACCACGGCGGCGATCATGGCAGCCGAAACCAGAGTACGGCGGAGGTTCACGGTGATCCCTTTCGGATCGAAGAACAGCAAAAGCCGTTGTCAGAGCGGTCATTACCGCTCAGCGGGCCGATCTTATGCATACGGGTTCTGTACGCTCCATGCCGATTTCCGGCAAGGAGGGAAGCCGCCGGACTTCCTGGTTCGCAACGGAACTGACGTCATGCCAGGCGCGGCAGGGCCCACCGGCCCGCGAGTGCCTCAGCGATGGCGTCCCGGCGGTGGCGTCCCGGCGATGGCATCCCGGCAACCGCGGCCCGGCAGCCGCGTCCCGACAACGGCGACCCGGCGACGGCGCCTCACCGCTGGTGCGGGAGCTCCACGCGGAAGGTGGCGCCGGTGCCGGGCGCGGTGTGCAGGGTGAGGGTGCCGCCGTGCGCGTGGGTGAGGGCGGTGGCGATGGCGAGGCCGAGGCCGGCGCCGCCGCCGTCGTGGCGGCTGCGGGAGGCGTCGACCCGGTAGAAGCGGTGGAAGACCAGGGCGGCCTGGTCGGCGGTGAGGCCGGGGCCGGAGTCGGCGACCTCCAGCAGGCAGAGGCCGTCCGCGGTGCCTACGCCGATCCGGACCGGGGTACCGGGCGGGGTGTGCTTGACGGCGTTGCCGACCAGGTTGGTGACCACCTGCCGCAGCCGGGCCTCGTCACCGAGGACGGGCGCCGGGCCGGGGGCGCCCGTCCCCGCGGGGCCGGTGAGGGCGACCGGGCGGGACGGGTCGAGGGCGGTGAGGTCGTGCAGGGCGTCCGCGGCGAGGGTGCGCAGGTCCATCGGGGCCAGGTCGAGTGGGCGCTCCTCGTCGATCCGGGCGAGCACCAGCAGGTCCTCGACCAGGGTGCCCATCCGGACGGCCTCGTTCTCGATCCGGGCCATCGTCCGCCGGACGTCGGCGTCGGTGGGCAGCGCGCCCATCCGGTACAGCTCGGCGAAGCCGCGGATGCCGGCCAGCGGGGTGCGCAGCTCGTGCGAGGCGTCGGCGACGAACCGCCGCATCCGCGCCTCGGACTCGGCGCGGGCGGCGAACGCGGCCTCGATCTGGGTGAGCATGCCGTTGAGCGCGATGGAGAGCCGGCCGACCTCGGTGGTCGGCGGGAGGGCGGGCATCCGGTGGGAGAGCTCGCCGGAGGCGATCAGTTCGGCGCCCGCCTCGATCCGGCGCAGCGGTCGCAGCCCGGCCCGGACGGCGAAGAACCCGAGCACCGCGATCAGCACCAGCACCGCGCCGCCGATTCCGAGGAAGGCGGTGCGCAGCCGTCCGACGGTGGCGTCGATGTCCTCGCGGGAGACGGCGACCATCAGGTACGCGGGGGTGGGGGTCGGCGCGGCGAAGGCGCTGGCCGGGGCGGACTGCCGCTGGAGCGGCAGGAGCAGCGCCCGCCAGGTGCGCTGGCCGCGCTGGTCGGGCAGGTCGAACGGGGTGTCGGCGGTGGTGGCCGCCGGGTCGAGTCCGGCCAGTTGCGGTGCCGGGTCGTTGTCGGAGACGGGCTGGCGGACGACCTGCTGGACCTTGCCGTCACCCGAGAGGTACTCGACGAGGTACTGGCTCGGCAGTGCCGCCAGGTAGTTCGGGGCGGACCGCCTGCCGGTGACGGACGGCTGCCTGTTGTCCGGCCAGGTGATCCGGCCGGGGGCGCGCTTCGAGAGCGGTTCGGCGAAGCGCTGGAGCTGCTCGTCGAGCCGCTGCACCAGCTGCATCCGGACGGTGCCGAGCACGACGGTGTCGCTGACGGCGAGCCCGGTGGTGACCAGGGCGAGTACCAGGACGAGCAGCCGGGCGCGCAGGGACAGCCGGGTGAGCATCGGAGGGGTTCCGTCAGTTCTGCGGGGGTCGGCGCAGCGCGTAGCCGATGCCGCGCACCGTGTGGATGAGCTTGGGGCCGTGGGCCGGCCCGGAGTCGAGCTTACGGCGCAGGTAGGAGATGTAGGACTCGACGATGGAGAGGTCGCCGCCGAAGTCGTACGCCCACACGTGGTCGAGGATCTGCGCCTTGGAGACCACCCGGCCGACGTTGGCCATCAGGTAGTGCAGCAGCTTGAACTCGGTGGGGGAGAGCGCGACGGAGGTGCCGCCGCGGGTGACCTCGTGGGCGACCGGGTCGAGGGTGAGGTCGGCGACGACCAGCCGGCCGTCCTCGGTGGGGCCGCCGGCCCGGCGCAGGATGGCGCGGATCCGGGCGATCAGCTCCTCCAGGCTGAACGGCTTGGTGACGTAGTCGTCGGCCCCGGCCGCCAGGCCCTGGACCTTGTCGCCGACGCCGTCCTTGGCGGTGAGGAAGAGCACCGGCAGGTGGTCGCCGTGGTGACCGTGGGCG
Organism: Kitasatospora sp. NPDC056181; assembly: GCF_042266225.1. Classification (NCBI taxonomy): domain Bacteria; kingdom Bacillati; phylum Actinomycetota; class Actinomycetes; order Kitasatosporales; family Streptomycetaceae; genus Kitasatospora; species Kitasatospora sp. NPDC056181. The sequence continues at coordinate 146,244 of NZ_JBHJUK010000003.1, read as the reverse complement.
GGGCCGGTGATCTGGCCGCGGCTGGTCTGCTCGCGCAGCCGCTCGACCACGGTGAAGCCGTCGAGGTCGGGGAGCATGACGTCGAGGACGACCAGGTCGGGGCGTTCGGCGGCGATCAGGTCGAGCGCCTCGGTGCCGCTGGCGGCGGAGGCGACCCGGAAACCGGAGAACCGGAGCGAGGCGGAGAGCAGCTCGCGGATGTTGGGTTCGTCGTCGACGACGAGGAGGAACGCCTCCCCCGGGCCGCCGGCCACCGCGGAGGTTCCTGGTGTGGACACAGTGCCTTGCACGGGGGTTCTGCCTCCCGGTCGGACGATGGTGTTCAGCTTGAGGCTAGCCCGGGGAGGCTATGCGCCATCGATGAATGTTGGATTAACACCTTATCGGGCGGAATCGAACGGACAGGCCTGGCGAGCGGCCTTCGATGGTGTGCGCACGGGCGGGGACGCCCCGGGCACCCCCGGCGCCCCGGGGGACGCCTGCGGCCGGGGAGGGCCTCCGGCGGGCGGGCGGCGGCCGGTGGCCCGGTGACGGTCCACGGAGCGGGCTCACGGGCGGCCTCCCTCACGGGGCCGTCCGTGCGGGTCGGGCGGACGACGCACCGCGGCGGACCGCGGCCGCCCGGGATGTGACGTACGCCACCCCGCCGTTCGGCCACCGGTCGCCGCCTTCCTCCGCCGCTGCCGTTCTCTGCCGCTGCCGTTCTCTGCCGCCGCCTTTCTCCGCCGCTGCCGTTCTCTGCCGCCGCCTTTCTCCGCCGCTGCCGTTCTCTGCCGCCGTTCTCTGCCGCCGCCGCTTTCCGTCCCCTGACGGGACGACCGGCCCGGCGGACGCCGCCGAGGGGCGCACCGCCGGAGCGACCGCACCCGGCGCCGTCGGCGCGATCCAGGCGGTCCACGCCGTCCGCCCGGGCGGCCCGGCAGGCCCGGGGCCGCCCGCAGCCGCGGCCGCGGTGTCGCTCGCGCAGCCAACGGCTCTGCGGGGACGCGCGGTTGAGATCGCCACCCGGGCACCCCGCGCAGTATGACCGTGATCACATCCGGCCCTCGCGAGCCGTCGCGATGCCGCCCCCACCGCGTCTGCGTCTTCGGGGGTCTGTTCACGAACGGCTAGGAGGCCGGACTGTGCGTGCTCAGCAAGGGGCCGAGAAGGAGAAGCCCGGACAGCGGCGGTGGCGCCCGCTGCCGCGGATCGACTACCCGCGCAGAGGGCGGCGCGGAGTCCGTCGCTGGCTCCCGTCCTGGCGGCAACTGCTCCTGGTCGCGGCGGCCGGGGCGGCGGTCCTGACGGGATGGCTGGCCTGGTTCTTCGTGAACACCAAGGTCCCGGAGGACATGAACTCCTTCGCCACCCAGCAGAACAACGTCTACTACTGGGCGGACGGCACCGAGATGGCGCGGATCGGCGAGGTCAACCGGCAGGACGTGCCGCTCGACCGGGTGCCGGAGCCGGTGCAGTGGGCCGTACTGGCCGCCGAGAACGAGACCTTCTACTCGGATCCGGGGATCTCGTTCACCGGCATCGGCCGCGCGGTCTACCAGATGGGCTCGGGCGGCGACACCCAGGGCGGCTCGACCATCACCCAGCAGTACGTCAAGAACAGCTATCTGAACCAGCGCCAGGACATGTCCCGCAAGCTCAGCGAGATCGTCATCGCGATCAAACTGGACCACCGGATGAGCAAGCGGGACATCCTGACCGGCTATCTGAACACCAGTTGGTTCGGGCGCGGCAGCTACGGCATCGAACGCGCCGCGGCGGCGTACTACGGCAAGGACGTCTCGCAGCTCGACCCGAGCGAGGGCGCGTTCCTGGCAGCCCTGCTGAAGGGGGCCGGGCAGTTCGATCCGGCGCTCAGCGCGGACAACCACCGGCGGGCCGAGGACCGGTGGTCCTGGATCCTGGACCGGATGGTGGAGGTCGGCAAGCTCTCCGCGGCCGAGCGCGCCAAGTACACGGTGTTCCCCGAGCCCCGGCCCCAGCCGAAGGCGGCCGGACTGAGCGGCCAGGTCGGGTACCTGGTGGACATGGCCAGGAACTACGTGGAGGGCCACAGCGACATCACGGCGGCCCAGTTCGACCTCGGCGGCCACCAGATACACACCACGTTCGAGAAGCCGAGGGTCGACGCCCTGGCCGCCGCGGTGCAGGACGCCACCAAGGGGATCGACCCCGCCAACCGCGACGCCGACCGGTTCCTGCGGGTCGGCGCCGCCTCGGTGGCCCCCGATGGGAGAATCGTCGCGCTCTACGGCGGCCCCGACTACCTGAAGCAGGGCTTCAACAACGCCAACACCTCCTCGGTGCCGATCGGTTCGGCCTTCACCCCGCTGGTGTACGCCGCCGGGCTCAGCCAGGGCGTGCAGCGCCAACGGGACGGCGACCGCACCCCGGTGCTGCCCACCACCACCTACAACGGCAACAACGGCGTGAACGTGATGACCCCGGAGGGGCCGTACTGGGGGCGCGACGGGAAGATCGTGAAGACCGCCAACGACGGCAGGAGGGACTGGGGCACGGTCACCCTGAGGAGCGCGGTGGAGCAGTCCGTCAACGGGCCCATGATGCAGCTCGGCATGGATGTCGGCCTGGACCGCGTGCAGAAGACCGCCGCGGACCTGGGCCTGCTCCCGGCCAGCATCGGCGAGCTGGTGCCGGCCTTCGGGGTCGGGAACTCCACGCCGAGCGCGATCAGGACCGCCGACGCGTACGCCGCCTTCGCGGCGGGAGGCAGCCACACGGACCCCTACTCGGTGCTCGGCATCACCCGCAACCGCGCGCCGCTCGCGCTGCGCCTGCCGACCGCCGTGCAGGCGCTGACCCCAACGGCCGCCGGGGAGGTGGACGCGGCGCTCAAGGACGCGGTCCGCACCGGGAGCGCCACGCCGGCGGCGGGGGCCGGGCCGGACCTGGCCGGGAAGCCCGGTACCACCGCGGACCGCACGGCGGGGTGGTTCGTCGGCTACAACGGGCAGGTGTCCACGGCCGTCACCGTCTTCCGGGCGGACCTGAAGGACATGAAGCTGCTCTCACTGGAGGGGGTGGGCGGCGCGGCCCCGGACACCCCGGACTCCGAGCTGCCCACCCGGATCTGGACCTCGTACATGAGGACGGCCGGCGGCCAGGAGAGCCGGGCGGACGCGAGTCGCCGGTAGGGGCGGCCGGGCGGCGCGGGCGGCAGCGGGCCCCGCGGCCGCCCGGGCCGGGTCACTTGACCAGGCGCGCCCAGTCGGCCGGCTGCCCGGGGTCCAGCTGGCGCAGCTTGTCGAGCACCTTGGGGTCCTGGGCGTCCAGCCAGTCGGCGACCTGGCGGAACGAGACGCAGCGGACGCCGTCGCGCTTGCAGACGCTCTTCATCACGTCCTCGATGGCCTGCATGTAGATGCCGCCGTTCCAGGTCTCGAAGTGGTTCCCGATGAAGAGCGGGGCCCGGCTGCCGTTGTAGACCCGCTCGAAGCCGGCGAGGTAGGTGTCCCGGGTCTCCTTCTCCCACGCGGCGTACTTCTTCGGGTCGCCCTTGGTGCTGTCCCCGGACTGGCCGGCGAGGAAGTTGAAGTCCATCGCGAGGCCCTGGGTCGACCTGCCCGGGTAGGGCAGCAGCTGGAGCGGGAAGTTCCAGATGCCCTCCTTCTTGCCGGGCCAGACCTGGAACTCGCCCGGCGAGCTGGCGTCGTACCGGAAGCCGGCCGCCTTCTCGGCCGGGAGCAGGGCCTTCTGGCCCTCCAGGCAGGGTGCGCGGCCTCCGACCAGCTCCTTGGTGTAGTCGAAGGGCAGCGGTGGGAGGTCCTTGAAGCCGGTGTTGGTCTTCCAGTTGGTGACGAAGGAGACCGCCTGGTCGAGCTCGCTCTTCCACTCCTCGGTGGTCCAGGCGCCGCCGCCCTTGTCGCCGCAGAAGTGCCCGTTGAAGTGGGTGCCGATCTCGTTCCCGGCCTGCCAGGCCAGGCGCAGTTGCTCCAGGGTGTCCTTGATGTGGGCGTCGGTGGCGAAGTCGATGGAGGCCGCGCCGACGTCGTGCTGCGGCGGACGGTAGAGCGCGCGCCGGGACTTGGGCACGGTGTAGATGCCGCTGAGGAAGAACGTCATCCGGGCGTCGTTCTCCTCGCCCAGCTTCCGGAAGCGCGAGAACAGGTGGTCGTCGCCCTCCAGCGCCCCGTCCCAGGAGAACACCACGAACTGCGGCGGCTTCTCGCCGGGCTTCAGCTTCTCGGGCGTGGGCTGGCGGGGCTGCGGACCGGTGTAGGAGGTGGAACCGTCGCCGAGCACCTTGACCTGGCCGTCCCAGGTCGGCGAGGGGCCGGCGCTCGGACTGCCGTCGGGGCCGGCGCCGGGGCTGCCGGACGGCGTGTCGCTCGGGCCGGGTGTAGGGGTCGAGGCAGTGACGTCGGCGGCGGTCGGTCTGTCCTGGCGGGAGTCTCCCGTGGCCAGGGTGGCCGCGACGACCCCCACTGCCAGCAGGACGGCCACGCCGCGAACAGTCCGCACCGTTCCCTCGCTTCTCCGACACAAGTCAGATGATGTTCGGAAATTTCAGCCTTACAGTTCGATCATCAGAACACTTTGTTCGATAGCTGTCGAGGCGGAGACGCCCCGGGCGGCCGGATTACCACGGTCTAACTGCCCTGTCGCGCAAGGAATCTGACGACGGATGGGCTTTTCGGGCAGGTCCTCCGGCCTCGGCGTCCGGGCCGACCGGGCAACCGCCGGCCCGAACGTCGACAGGAGCGTCGGCAGGAGGCCGTGCAGGTCCGGCCCGGGTGACCGGCCCTTCGGCCGCCGGACGGGCCGCGCAGACGCGCGAAGGCCCCCGCCCACCAGGGGCGAGGGCCTCGCGAAACGTCCGGAGGCTGCGGGGTCAGCCGCCGGACGGGCCTCGGTTCCCGCCGCCGAAGCCGCCCGCCCCGCCGAAGCCGGAGGCGCCCTCGACGAGCTGGGTGGCGTTGTAGCCGCCGTTCGCGTCCGGCGTGCCCATCACGGTGACGCTCTGGCCGGGCTGGAGGTCGGTGACCTTGCCCTCCTTGTTGAGCTGCACCTTGGTGGCGTCGCCGGTGGTCACCTTGACGGTGTTGCCGTTGGCGTCGGTGAGGTAGACCGTGGTGCCGTCGACGGCCTTGACCGTGCCGCGGGTGAAGCCGCCCTGGCCGCCGCCGCCCGGACCGCCCTGGCCCGCGCCCTGGCCGCCCTGGCCGCCCTGGCCGTTGCGGCGGTTGCCGTTCTGGCCGGGGGCCGCGCCGGGCCCACGCTGCTGCTGGCCGCCGGCGGCGACCGCCCGGCCGGACCCGCCGGAGCCGTTGTCCTTCTCGTACCAGACACCGCCCGCGAAGGCGGCCGTGGCGATCACCGCACCCCCCAGGGCGAGGCTCAGCCAGGGCAGCTTGCGGCGCGGGGGCGCGGCCAGTTCCGCGGTGACGTCCCGGGCGTCCGGCGCGGTGGAGAGCAGGGTGACCTGCTCGGCCGGGGTGCGCGGCTCGTTCTCGTTGCTCATGGGTGTCTCGTCCTACTCGTGGGCTGCTCGTGGGCTGCGTACGGGCTGCGCGTGGTCACTCGTGCCGGAGGGCGTCGATCGGGCGCAGCGAGGCGGCCCGGTTGGCGGGGTAACTGCCGAAGAACAGCCCGATGGCGACGGCGATGCCGAACGCACCGAGCACCGATTCGGGGATCACCACCGGCTTGATGCCGACGATGCTGAAGTGGGAGCCGGCGATCCCGGTCAGCACGCCGAGCCCGGCGCCGATCACCGAGAGCAGGGTGGACTCGGTGAGGAACTGCCCGAGGATCACCCCGCGCGGCGCGCCGAGCGCCTTGCGGATGCCGATCTCCCTGGTCCGCTCGGTGACGGTGACCAGCATGATGTTGGTGATGCCGATCCCGCCGACCAGCAGCGAGATCGCGGCCACCGCGCCCAGCAGCACCGTGAAGGTCTTCGTGGTGGACTCGCGGGCGGTGAGCAGCGAGGCCTGGTTGCTGATCCGGAAGTCCGCCTTGCTCGGGTCGGCGATCGCGTGGGTGCCGAGCAGCACCCGGGTGATCTCGGACTGCGCCTCGGTGGTGGTGTCCGCGGAGGTGGCCTGCACCAGGATCTGGTTGACCGAGCCGAAGCCGGTGAAGGCGTTCTGCACGGTCGGCAGCGGGGCGATCACCACGTCGTCCGGGTCGGTGAAGCCGGTGCCGCCCTTGGCCTGGAGCACGCCGACCACGGTGAGCGGGGTGCCGCCGACGGTGATCTGCTTGCCGACCGGGTCGGCGGTGGCGAACAGCTGCTTGGCGGTGGTGGCGCCGAGCACGGCGACCTTCCGGGAGCCGAGCACGTCGTCGTTGGAGAAGTACTCGCCGTGGCCGATCTTCTGGTTGGCCGTCTCGAAGTACGCCGGGTAGGTGCCGACGATCGAGCCCGGGCTGTACGAGATGTCCCCGTACAGCGCGGTGCCGCTGGTCGTGACCACCGGCGCGACGGACTTGATCGCGGTCGCCTCGGTGTCGCTCGCCAGCGCCTTGGCGTCGGCGACCGTGAGCTTCTTCGTGGTGGACGCGGTGCGCGAGCCGCCGAAGGACGCGCCGGAGCTGACCGTCAGCGAGTTGGTGCCGAGCGAGGTGATCGACTCCTTGACCGCCTCCGAGGAGCCGTTGCCGACCGCGAGCAGCAGGATCACCGACGCGACGCCGATCAGCACCCCGAGCATGGTCAGGGCGGAGCGCACCTTGTTGGCCGCCAGGCCGCCGACGGCGAAGCGGAGCATCTGCCAGAGGATCACGCGAGCACCCCCCGGGCTTCGGACGCGGCGCGCAGGGCGGGCGGCGGCCCCTCCACCGGGGCCTGCCGGACGTCGCTGATGATCGCGCCGTCGACCAGCCGGAGCACCCGCTTGGCGTGCAGCGCGACCTCGTCCTCGTGGGTGATCAGCACGACCGTGCGGCCGGTCGCGTTGAGGCCGTCGATGATCGCCAGCACCTCCTCGGTCGAGCGGCTGTCCAGGTTTCCGGTGGGCTCGTCGGCGAGCAGCATCGCCGGGGCGGTGACCAGGGCCCGGGCCACCGCGACGCGCTGCTGCTGACCGCCGGAGAGCTCGTTGGGCCGGTGCCCGGCACGCTCGGCCAGGCCGACCAGCGACAGCGCGGCCAGCGCCCGGCGGCGCCGTTCGGCGGCCCGCACGCCCGCGTAGGCGAGCGGCAGCTCGACCTGGGCGAGCGCGGTGGTGCGGGGGACGAGGTTGAAGGACTGGAAGATGAAGCCGATCTTGCGGTTGCGGACCAGGGAGAGCTGCTGCTCGTCCAGGTGTCCGACGTCGATGCCGTCCAGCAGGTAGCGGCCCGAGGTCGGGACGTCCAGGCAGCCCAGGATGTTCATCAGGGTGGACTTGCCGGAGCCCGAACTGCCCATCACCGCGACGAAGTCGCCCTGCTCGATGTCCAGGCCGACGCCCAGCGGCTCCCCGGTGGCCGGGTCGGACGGGCCGCGCAGCGCGTGCACGGTGGCGTCGCCGTGTCCGTAGGACTTGGTCAGGCTGCGGATCTGGATGACCGGTGGTGGTGCGGAGGGCACCCGGTTGTCGATGACGTGGCGCCTCATCCGCGGTTACCGCCTCGGCCCGCGCCGCCGCCACCGGCACCGCCGGCGGCGCCGCCGATCCCGGCCACACCGGCGCCGCCCGCTCCGCCGCCCCGGCCGCCCTGGCCGCCGTTCGCGCCCGGGAAGGAGCCGTTCGGGAAGCCGTTGGTGCCGCTGGTGGTGGCGAGTTCGACCTTGTCGCCCTCCTTCAGACCGGAGACCACCTGCACGGTGGTGTCGCCCTCGACGCCCACGCCGACATCGACCCGCTCGGTCGTCCCGTCCGGGTGCACCACGGTCGCGGTCCGGCTGCTGCCGGTGCCGGCCAGCGCCGCGGTGGGCAGCGAGAGGGCGTTGTCGGCCTCGCCGGTGACCACCGAGACGGTCGCGCTGAGCCCGGTCCGCAGCTTGCTGGTGTCCCCGGTGATCTGCAGCGTCGCCGCGTACTGGACGGCGGCCGCGCCGCCGCTCCCGCCGCTGCTCGCCGGGAGCGAACTGACCGACAGCACGGTGGCGTTGAGCTTGGTGTCGGACTGCGCGTTCAGGGTGACGGTGGCCGCCTCGCCCTTCTTCAGCTTGAGCGAGTCCAGCTCGGAGAAGTTGGCGCTGACCTGCATCCCGGTCGGGTTGGTCAGCACGATGAAGCCGCTCGGGGCGGCCGAAGTCGTGGTGCTGCCGGTGGACTTGGCGCTTCCCGAGGTGGTTGAGGTCCCCCCGCCCACGGTGTCGCCGGCCTTGCCCGAGATGGACGCGACCGTACCGTCCACCGAGGCGGTGAGCGTCGTCCCGGCCAGCGCCGCCTGGGCGTTGGAGAGGTTGGTCTGCGCGGTGGCCACCTGCTGCTGGGCCTGGGCCACCGCGGCGTCGTCCACCTTGGTGGTGGTGATGGTGGTGGTCTGCGGAGCGGGCGCACTGCTCGCGCCCGCTCCGCGTTCCCCACCGCCCGCGCCGCCGCCACCGCTGGACGGCTGCGCGGTCGCCGGGATCTGCTGGGTCGTCGTGGTGGTGACCCCGGCCTGGGCCTTGGTGAGGTTGGCGTTCGCCGTGTTCAGTGCGGACTGGGCGGCGTCCACCTGCTGCTGGGCGGTCGTGGTGTCGACGGTCGCCAGAACCTGCCCCTTCTTGACGCTGTCGCCCACCGCGACCTTGACGGCGGTGAGCTTCCCGCCCGTGGTGAAGTCCTGGGCCGCGTCGGTGGGCGAGGCCAGGGTGCCCGTTCCGGACACGGTGGCCAGGACCGTGCCCTTGGCCACGGTCGCGGTCCGGACCTGGGCCTTTCCGGACGACTTCTCGGTACCGCTGTCCAACGTGGTGTACGCCAGAGCCGCGGCGCCCACCAGGGCCACGCCGAGCGCGGAGTTCAGGAGGACGGCACCACGCCGTCGCGGGAGGACCTTCATGGCAGACAGCTTCCAGGGGCGCTCTTGCGGAGTCCTGGGCGCGCGCTGGGAGAACGCTGACCGGCCGAATCCGGGCATCCCGGGATGATCCACCCTGCTCACACAGTCGGCTTGGCGTGCCGCTGGCCGTCCGTTGACCGGACTCCCAGCAGACTCCCAGCCACCCCCAGCCATCCGGGAGCAGCCGGGGCGTGCGTCACGAGACCTCGGGGGTGGTGTCCGCGGACGGGCGGCACCGGCGCCGGCGCGGCGACCCAGCCCGGTCCGACCCGACCCGACCCGCCCCGGTCCGCACCGGTCCGACCCGACTGGCAGCCGGGTCGGACCGGTGCTTCCATGAAACGTGCCGCAGTGACCGTGCATCTCGTGAATGCGCCCGAGGCCGGACCGCTCATCCCTTGCCACCCGATCTCCGTCCGGTCCGGCTTTCTCTGCGGGAGACCCCGGAACGCCTACCGGTACCCGGGGTACCGAAGGGAGCCGTTCATGGCCACGTACACCAAAGAGCCGTCCACCTGCGAGTCCGAGATCCTGTTCATCGGAACCACCGGGCTCAGACACCCCACCGTCCACCCCGACACCGTGGAGATGTACATCGACGTCGTTGCGCCCGACCACTGGAGCACCACGTACTTCGAAGAGGTCTCGCTCTACGTCGAGATCCTGACGGCGGGCGTGAAGCTGGCCCCGGGCGCTGCCGACGGCAACGCGACCGTCGGTGAATGGTCGGTCTGGGAGGGCGGCCAGTGGGTCGTCAAGGAGCCGGCCCGACCGCCCACGGATCGACTGCGACTGAGGCGGTTCAACGAACGCGTGACGGGTGGCGGCATCAACGGCCTGACCATCTACTTCGGCGTCACGGGCCTCCCCGAGGCCGGAGCGCTGGAGCTGAACGCCTACTGCGATGCGATCAAGGCCGTGTCCGAAACGAAGAGTTGCAGGATCCACATGCAGGACTTCCACGTGGGCCAGCAGCTGACGGGGTTCCTGGGCCGAACCCCCGCGTGAACGACCGGCCCGGCAGGTGCGCCTCGCACGGCGCCTCGCCGCACAGCCCGGGGGCGGTGGACGCCCGACCGTCCGGCCGGCGTCCACCGCCCCGCCCACGCTAGGCCGCAGCGCCGCCCTTGCGGCGGCGGAGCAGCACGACGGCGGCGGTGCCGGCCAGCAGCGTGGCCGCGCCCACGCCCGCGATCACCGGCGTCGCGGAGGACGACCCGGTCTCGGCGAGCCGCCCGGCGACCGGGAGCTGGGTCCGCTCGTTGCGCGGGACGTCCTTGCCGGCCTTGGTGACACCCGGCAGGGCCGCCGCGTCCGCGGGGGTCACCGGGGTGGGCTTGGCGTCCTCCGGCTTCCCGGCCGGGGTGCCGGCGGCGTTGACGGTGAACTTGAAGAGGTTCACGTGGCCGAAGTCGCAGTCGCCGTTCTCGCTGAGCGAGTAACCGCTGGTGAGGAAGAAGCCGTTGGCGGTGGGGGCCTTGGCGTCGGCCTTGATCCGCATCTTGGCCTCGACGTACTCGCCGGCCTTGATGGTGCGGGCGGTCGCGAAGAAGCCCCACTCGTCGTAGCGGTAGGCGTTCTTCCACTGCTTGGCGGCGGAGTCGTACCACTCGACGGTGACCAGCAGCTCGCTGACGTCCTTGACCGCGAGGCCGTCGGTGCCCATGTGCAGGTCCAGGTCGACCTGGATGAGGGTCTGGGACGTGGTGTTGCTCGCGCGGTAGGTGAACTCGTGCCAGCCGGAACCGGCTTCGAGCTTGGAGGGCAGGCCGGGCAGCGAGGTGTCGATCGGCCGCTTGTCGGCGACGGGCCAGTTCTTGCACTCGCTGGGGAAGGCGGTCTTGAGGTCCGACGGCGTCGCGCCGGAGGTCGGCGTGGACGGCCCGGCGGACGGCGAGGCCGAGCCGGTGGAGGCGCCCGCGGAGGGGGTGCCCTTGGGCGGCTTGGTCGCGGAGGCGGAGGCGGAGGCGGACGGCGAGGCCGATCCGGTGGGTGCGGCGGCCGAGGGCGAGCCCGACGCGGCCGGCGAGGCCGGGGCGGCGGACGTGGCCGAGGCGGAGGGGCTCGCGCTGGACGTGGCGGTGGGGCCGGTGGTCGCGGTCGCGGAGGCGGCCGGAGCGGTCGCCAGCGCGACCGACCCCAGGACCACCGCGGTCGCGGCCGACGCCCAGACACGGCGGAGGTTCATCAGCGTTTTCGCTCTTTCCGAGTGAAGGAAGGTTCCCTCTCTGACCGGTGGGGCCAGAGTGAACCGGTTGGACGTCGGTTAGACCGTCCGGACGCCGATTGGTTGTAGACGATAGGTCAGTTGATAGCCAGATCACACGAAGGCGCCACGGCAGCCGCCGCCCCCGGGGCGGCCTGGCGCAGGCATCGCCGCACGACTCGAACCTCGGTTGTGCCCGTCGCTGCCTGGGAGTAGGAAGTCGGACCCGCCGACTTCCTACTCCGCGGAGGTCCTGGTGGCAGAAGTCGAATTGAAGTCAAGGTCGGTGGAGGTCCACAGAGACAGCCGGTGGCTCCTCGCACGGAGCGAGGGGCCACCGGAACCACCAGGCTTGCCTAGTCCAGCAGGTGACGGCACCAGGAGAGGGCGTGGTTCGCGAGCCTGGCCAGGTGCGGGGGTGCATCGGAGCGTGACGCCCTCACGGCGCGGATCCCAGCGGTGGCCACAGCGAACGCGACGATGTCCTCCTCGCCGACCTCCTCCCATACGCCCACCGTGCGCGCCCACCGCTCGGCCGAGGTGGGGGTGTGTCCCTCGCCGATCAGCCGCATCACCATGAACGCGGTATCGACCCAGCTTGCTGCCCGACCGGCGCGCGCCCAGTCGACAACGTGCAATCGGTGCCCGTCGTCCACCAGCAGGTTGTACTTCGACAGGTCGCAGTGAGCGAGGGTGTCACCCGCGACCGCCCGGGGGCCGCGCTTCTCCCAGAGGACCAGCTGGTCCAGCCGGTCGGCCGCCCACGGATCGAGGCCACCTTGGGTCGCCAACCGGTCCCAGGCCGCGAACCGCTCCCACCGCTTCGACAGCGACAGCGTGCCGACCTCGGGCACAGGGGTGAGCCGGTCGGCAGCATCCGACAGCGTCCGGGCCACTGCCGGCAGATCGGGCGATCCCGGAGAGAGGTCGGCGACGCGGCCACTCACGTACTCGAAGCCGAGCAGTTGCCACCCCGACGCGCTCACCTCCCACATCAACGCAGGAGAAGTGAACGTCACATGCGGGTTGGCGGCCGCCTCGACTCGACACTGCAGACGAGCGTCACGGCTGTCCTCCATGCCCTTGCAGAACACCCTTTGGCCGTCCGGGCAGTGCAGCACGGCGGCGAAGTGGCTGGAGAGCCCGAAAGGAACGTCGTCCACGGCCAGGGGTGCGCCCGCCCGGTCGGCCACGGCACGTCGTACCGCCTCGGGTAGCTCGTGCCACTTCAGCCTCCGCTTCACCTCAGCCTCCTGGGAGCGCCGGTACTACTTCTTGCCACCGGAGTTGGGGCTGTCCGTGCATCCGGCATGGCACTGGGTGCAGTCGGCCAGGTTCGGCCAAAGCTCGCGGTCCACGACGAAGTGGGCCGCCTCGATGTAGCTGATGGTGTCCGGCCTGGCGTGCTTGTCGTCCTCGCCGTCGGTGGGGACGTGGTGGATGTACTCGACGCCGAGGGTTTCGCACAGGCCGAAGTAGAGGACGGTGTCCTCGATCAGTTTGTGCCAGCCCTTGTCCACCTGCTTGGAGGGCGACAGCCTCACGTCGCGGTGGCGGACAGCGGTGGCGAGGAACGCCAAGGCCTGGTCCAGGATCCGCCGGGCCATGTCCGGGGTTTCGCCGTCCTTCACGAGCCGGGCGGCAATGCACTCGAAGGTGTCGCTGTCGAGCAACGACGATCCGCTGATCCGTTCTGCGCTCGCAGTGGTCACAGTGGCTCTCCTTGATCGGGGTCGGACCGGCCACCGCTCTGTGCGGTCGGCGTGTACGGCCCTCTCCGTCGGGCGAGTCCCAAATTAGGGTCGTCTTTCCCCAGCCGCTAGCGGCTTTCCTGTTCCCGCAAGAACTCGTCTCGCACACCTTCGACCATGCGCCGCATCTCGTCACCCGCCAAAGCCGCAGCCGCAAATCGATCGAACTTGTGAACGTAAATCTCAACGTCTCGCGGGTCAGTGACCATCACCTCGGCATGGACGGTTTCGACCGTGACCATGCGATCGTCCCGGATGGCGAAGGAGTGGGCCGGCACGTCGACCTGCGGTGCAGCCAGCGGAACGATCCGAATATCCACGTGAGGCAGGCGAGAGACAGAGGTGATGCGGTCCAGTTGTCCGGCCATCATTGCGGGCGGCACGAGGCGCCATCGGAGTACGGGCTCGGTGATGACGAATTGCAACGTCTTGGTGGCGTCATAGAGAGATTGCTGCCTTGCGAGGCGTGCGGCGACCGCCCGCGACAGCTGCTCCTCCGTGAGGTCTCTTCTCCCGAACACGGCCCGCACGTATTCCGGGGTCTGCAACAACCCGGGGACGAGGGAAGGCTGGAACAGGCGAAGCAGTCGGGTGGAGTCGTCCAGCGCTTTGATCTGCTGCTGCTTGCGGTGGTAGCCCAGGCGCCGGATCAAGCGCCACGCCGTCGTCTCCGTGGCCTCTGCCCGCGCGGTGGCCATGTACGCGGCCTTGACCTCCTCGGAGACGCCCATTGCCGCGAGGATGCGCTCCACGTCCACAACCGTTGGTGGCACCTTGCCGGTCTCGATCTTGCTCAACTTGCTCGGGGACATGACAGCGCCGCGGGCCACGACCTTGGCCTCCTTTCCGGAGGTCTGTCGCAGTTCCCGCAGCGCCGTCCCGAGCCGACTTCTGTTCACTTGCCGTACTCTGCCCACCACTCCGTGAACGGCACGGAATGCGCCATCACGGTGTCACGACACGCTCTGAATTCGTCGACCCTGCTGCCGCCGAGGAAGTCTGCCCCAAGATACTTGCCGTTGCCCTCGTAGCTCATCGCGGCCACGGTCTCGTCGTCGAAGAGCCAGAAGTCCGTCGCCTCCGGAGTTGGATTCTCCCGGCTGGTGGTGTCGAGGATGAAGAACTCTTCTCCGGCCGCCATGTTCCGGTGATATCCCCATGCAAGTTCGAACCGCAGATAGTCGGTGAGCGGGCGCGAAAGGATGTGAACGCGGTACATGCGCTTCCCGGCTCGCGTGGCGTCCGCCACCGTCTTGACCCAGCCGGCGGTCCTGTAGTCCTCCGGCTGCTCCTCACCCGCAAGGAATGCGCGGTAAGCGTCCACTCCGCCGGACTGGCTGTAGTCGTCCAACGTTTCCAGCCGGAACGCCTCTCGGCTGAACTGCGAGAGCCATTCTCCGAGGGTCCTAGATGAGGTTGTCACGGACGGCCTTTCGGATGAGCTCGACGGGAATCTCCACCAGCGTCTCGTGAGCCGGAATCCGGAGATCGTGCTCTGTCACCCGCTCGCCTTGGACGGCGAGCGTGCCCCGGTCCGTCAGGTAGAGGGTCGGGCACTCACCCTCATCACAGGACCCTACGAGCCGTGTCAGCTCCACTGTTGCCTCCTCGCTCGGTCTCCTGTCGATGCTCCCGAAGCGACCGGGGCGCGGGCAAGGGGTTCAGGTTTCCGATTCTGGAAACCGGCCCAACTTCGAACGGGTACTCGGAAGTTCATGAACCGCCACGCCGCTCACTCGGCGAGGGCCGCAGGAACGATTCGGCGCGCGGGTTCGCAGCGTGGTGGTCGATGAGGCCACCGTCGTCGGCCTCGCGGAGAGCGACCAGGCCACCACCAGTGCGGCCCCTCCGCGGTCCTTGCCCGAACCGCCGGCGATGACTGCGGCCGGAGGGAAAGCGGTGGCCGAGAAGGTGCGTCGGGTTGGCAGTTGTGACGCCCGCTCCGGTTGGATGCAGGTGGACGTCCACCCGATCCCTGGCCGGTCGCGGACGAGTTCCCCGGCCAGGACAACGCAGGAGGAACGACGTGGCTCAGCTCCTGAGAGTTCAGAACTTCAACGTCTCCAGTGACGGAATCGGTGCCGGCGAGGACCAGAGCCTGGAGAATCCTTTCGGCCACATCCGGCCCGAGAGGCTGTTCGCCTGGGCGGGCGCCACGGCGAGCTGGCCCATGCGCACCGACCCCGGGGGAAGCCGGGGCCTCGACGACCACTTCACGCGGGACTACGCACGCAACATCGGCGCCGAGATCATGGGTCGCAACAAGTTCGGTCCCCAGCGCGGGCCGTGGCAGGACCACGAGTGGCGCGGCTGGTGGGGGGACGAGCCGCCGTTCCGCACCCCGGTGTTCGTCATGACCCACCACGAGCGTCCTTCGTTCACGCTCTCCGACACCACCTTCCACTTCGTCGACGGCGACCCGGCCGCGGTCCTCGAACAGGCGCGGGAGGCGGCGCAGGGCAAGGACGTCCGGCTCGGCGGCGGGGTCAGCACCATCCGGCAGTTCCTCGACGCCGACCTCGTCGACACCATGCACGTGGCGGTCTCGCCGGTGAAGCTCGGGACCGGACTGCGGCTATGGGAGTCACCCGACGAGCTGCTCGACCGGTTCCAGCTGGAGGTCGTGCCCAGCCCGAGCGGCGTGACGCACCACCTGTTCTGGCGAAAGTGACACAAGGCCCAGGCAAGGGCTGGCAAGGCGACTGATCAGGGTGCACTGCGGCCCCCTCACGCGGTAAGCGTGAGGGGGCCGCAACCGGGTTCAGGAGGCGCGATCGCCGTGGTGGTCGAACTCGCCGGCCTTGATGCCCTGGAGGAACGTGGCGAACCTGCCGGGGGCGGTGCGGAGGATGAGGTCGCCGTCGTCGGACTCGCGGAGTTCGACCAGGCCGTTGGCAGTACGCACCTCGACGCAGTCACCACCAGAGCTACTGAAGCTCGACTTCTGCCAGGTGTGCTGAGACATGAGCGCCTTCCTTGGAGCTGTAGCGGATGGCCGAGACCTGGAAGCCTTACGAGACATGGTCTCCCCGGTGAGTCCGACGTCCAACCGAACCTTGCCGGCTGCACTGCACCGGGGCAGAGGGTTGCCGCTCTCGGCTCGTTAGGGGCGTGCAAGGAGCGAGTCACTGCGAACGCAACTGATCATGGTGTGCTGCGGCCCCTCGCGCGAACCGCGCGAGGGGCCGCAGCGGGGTTCAGGAGGCGAGATCGCCGTGGTGGTCGAACTCGCCGGCCTTGATGCCCTGGAGGAACGTGGCGAACCTGCCGGGGGCGGTGCGGAGGATGAGGTCGCCGTCGTCGGACTCGCGGAGTTCGACCAGGCCGTGCAGTGTGCGGACCTCGACGCATGCATTGCTTGAGCCGGAGTAGCTGGACTTCTGCCATACGGGGCTACCCATGTTTGTTCTCTATCTCTTTCATGACAGATCGGATGAAGTCTCGGGAGTCTTCTTCCGAGAGGGCTACGGACTCCATACGAGCCAGGATCTCGCGATAACTTGCCAGTTGGGCTGGCGCGTCGAAGAGCGGACAGCCGAAGCTGAAGTCGATTTGCACGGTGTCCAGTTCAGGCACCGGGCCGTTGATGTAGGTGAAGTTCTCGCTGGGTCCGGGCAGCGACTCGATGTCGAACGGCACAACTCGAACTGAGATTCCGGGGCTCTCGGAGTCGTGGATGAGGGTTCCGAGCTGCTTGGCAAGGACTGTCGGCCCGCTGAACTGCATCCGAAGTGCAGCTTCATGGACGAACGCGGTGTAGGGCGTGGAGCCCGATCGGACGATGTGCTGCCTCTGGAGGCGGAAGGCCATCCTGAGGTCGATCTCGGATTGCGGAAGCGGCGGGATCGCACGAGCGAACACCGAAGCTGCATAGGCAGGCGTTTGGAGCAGTCCGGGAATGAAGGTGATCGTGTAGGTGGAGATCCTCTCGGCGTGACCCTCGATCTCGGCCACGTCAAGCAGGTCAGTGGTCAAGCTCGGGCGGTACTCATCCCACCAACCCTTCCCTCGTTCCCCGATCATGTCGGCGATTGCGTCGATCAGGGGCTGATTGGCACACATGCAGGCTGCCGCAATCGCACGAAGGCGCTCCACACTGACGCCAGTTTTCCCGTTCTCCATCTGGGTCACCTGGGCAGGGGTCACCCCGAGCGTGCGGGCGAGGTGGCTGCCTCCGAAACCGGCCTGCTCTCGCATCCTTCGCAGTTCGGCACCGATCCGGCGTTGACGAAGGGTTGGGTTGGGGCGAAGGGCCATGGCGTCCTCTCTACTGCGCTCAGGCCAGTGTGCCGCGCTTGTTGTAAGGGGGTCCATTTGGGGGCGGGCTGCCTCGCGAGGGGCGGCATCCCACCAGAGAGGGATCCTTGCCGCATCGGGCTTAAATTTCTGGCGGAGTGCGCTATCGTCATCCTCAGATCGATCCGATGGATCGTCAGTAACGCCTGTTTCCAGGGCAGTAGGCGCCTGCTGCCCGCGCACCGCAGAGCAGCCACGCGTGGCATCCACCAGCCCCGTCCTGGCCTGGCTCACGGCGACGATTCCGCCGGTGAACGCCTCACTCCACTCCACCCAGCCTCGTCCGGAGGTTCCTCATGTGTGCCTTCAACCCGCCCGACTGGTCCGCCGCCCGCGCCGAGCTGCGGGACGCGCTCGCCGCCGCGTCCTGGCCGCCGGACCTCATCCACGACGCCGAACTCGCCCTGTGCGAGCTGTACGTCAACGCCTGGCGCCACGGCGGCAGCCCCGCGCCCCTGGTCGTCGTCCTGCTGCTGAACCGCACCCTGCGGGTCTCCGTCGCCGACGACAGCCCCGACCTCCCCGAACCCCGCACGCCCGCCGACCCCTACGAGCTGTCCGGCCGCGGCCTGCACCTCGTCCGCTCGCTCACCCACCGCTTCGGCGCCCAGGCGCGCAAGCACGGCGGCAAGGTGGTCTGGTTCGAGCTGGAGGTGGCCGCGTGACCGGCCCCCGCATCCCGCTCTCGCCCGACGACCCGCGCATGCACGACTACACCGACGCCCACGTCACCGCCCTGCTGCGCGAACTCCACGAACGCGGCGCCGGGTTCGGCATCCAGTGGGGCTCCGCCACCACCCACCACAGCACCGTCGACGGCCGCATCCTCGTCAACTTCGGCCACGCCCCCGTCGCCACCCTCCTCAACCTCCTCCACCTGCTGTCCGACACCGGGAGGGAGCAGCCGTGGGAGTCCTGACCCCAAGCGCCGGCCAGGCCGTCCACACCGAGCGCACCACCGTCCACTACCTCGCCATCGAACGCGTCCCCGACGCGGCCCTGCAGCTGCGCGCCGCCGTCGACCTCGACGTCCACGCCGCCCCCGGCGAGCAACTCGCCCTGCCGCTCACCCGCGAGCAGGCCGAGGAACTCCTCCACACCCTCGCCGCCCACCTCGGCCACCGCGTCATCGGCATCCGCCGATGAGAACCGGCACCGCGAGCTTCCTCGTCGGTGCGGCGTTCGCCGCCCTCCTCGCCCTCGCGATCGCCACCGTCGCCCTCGGCGTCGTCACCGCACTCAAGGTCAACGACCAGACCCACACCGCCGGGCCCCCGGCCCCGATCACCCGCCACGGCCGCTGGGACCTGCGCAGACTCCCCGACGGCACCCACGAATACGCCTGGATCGCCCGCCAGGCCGGCCACTACGGCCCCGAACTCCCCCCACCACCCACCACCCCCGGCCCCACCCCCGGCCGGCACCGCACCACCCCCGGCCGCGGCCGGCACCGCATACCCGGCTGAGCAGCCCACGCGAAGGCCCCCGCCCACCCGGCGGGGGCCTCGCCGGTCCCCAGGCCCGGCCGCAACCCGCCGGACGACCGGCCTCCCCACCCCGCCGCCGGGCCCCTCGGGAAGGTTCCGAAAAAAGTTTTGAAACCACCTGCAACCCCCGGCGGGGATGCACGTCTATACGGATGAAGGCACGGAGAGCGAGACCGGCAAACGCAAGGCCGGGGGGAGCTACCGCTGGACGACAGCGGGCAGCCGGCCGTCTTCACCACACCATCCGCACCATGACCCTGGGGATTCACGTCATGCGCAAGTCCGTTATGCCCTCGATCGCGAAGAACGTCCGCTCGACCTCCGGCCGCCGCCGCCTCGCCACCCTCGCCGCCACCGTCGTCCTCGCCGGCTCCGTCCAGCTGATCACCGCCGAGTCCTCCTGGGCCTGCGGCGACACCCGCCTCGGCGGCCCGCAGGCCGCCGCCAGCGGCCCCGGCGTCACCGAGATCAACCCCGACGCCGCCTTCGTCTCCGGCAAGTCCAGCGTCGCCGCGGACGGCAAGTGGAACGAGGTCGCCGTCAAGGTCACCAACAAGACCGGCATCGACGCCCACGGCGTGCAGCCCACCTTCGGCATCCACACCCCGGGCAGCGGCGCGGCCCTGCGCACCTCGGACGTCCACATCCAGTGGCTCGACTACACCAACACCTGGAAGGACCTGGCCTCGGCCCCCGGCTGCTCCAACACCGTCGACGCCGACTTCACCCAGCGCCAGCGCCTGGACAACGGCTCCTCCATCACCTTCAAGTTCCGCTACTCCCTCGCCCCCAGCACCCCCAAGGGCGTCACCAAGATCCAGCTCGTCACCGACGCCTTCCGCCCCGGCGGCGAGGCCAACGGCGCCACCGACATGAAGACCGTCAACGTCACCCGCGCCCAGACCACCCCGGACACCAAGCCCACCACCACCGCGAAGCCGACCGCCAAGCCCACCACCAAGCCCGCCCCGGCCAAGCCCGTCGAGGACAAGACCCCCGCCCCGACCACGCCCGCCCCGACCGCCACCGCCACCAAGGCCCCGGCCGCCACGCCGACCACCACGCCGACCGCCACCCCCTCGGCCCCGGCCACCACCGCGCCGGTCGGCACCCCCGAGCTCGCCCACACCGGCTCCAGCTCCTCCAACGGTTTCCTCGCCGCCACCGCCGCCGCCCTCGTGGCCCTCGGCGCCGGCGCCCTGATCGCCGTGCGCCGGATGCGTCCCCAGCGCTAACGGAACGCACGGAACCCGAAGGGGCCCAACTTCGCACGGCGGTGCGAAGAAGGGCCCCTTCACCGTTCCCGGACCGACCCGGATCAGTCACCCACCGGACTCCCCGCGGGCTCCCAGCCGTCCACGGCCATCCGGGAGGCCGCCATCGCACCGGCCGCCAGCAGTCGCAGGCCCGCCTCGGACGCCGTGCCGGGGGCGGCGCTGAAGAGCAGCATCCGGTGTCCGGACGCCTCCGGCAGCGGCAGCGCCTCGAAGTCCAGCGCCAGCTCCCCCACCACCGGGTGCCGGAACTCCTTGCGGCCGAACAGGCAGTCGTGCACCGGGTGGCGGGACCACAGCTCCGCGAACTCCGCACTCTTCATCGACAACTCGCCGATGAGCTCCGCCAGCTGCCGGTCCTCCTGGTGGCGCCCGGCGGCCAGCCGCAGGAACGCCACCTGCGCCCGGGTCTCGGTCTCCCACCGGGGGTACAGCGCCCGGGTGCGCGGGTCGAGGAAGAGCAGCCGGGAGAGGTTCGGCCGGTCCGCCGCCCGCTCGGGCGCGGCCGCGTCGAGGTGCCCGGCCAGCAGGGCGTGGCCGAGCGGGTTCCAGGCCAGCACCTCGTTGCGCCGCCCGACCGCCACCGCCGGGACGTCGGTCATCGCCGCGATCAGCTGCCGCACCGCCGGCCGGGCCCGTTCGAAGCGCTCGGCGGCGCCCCGGCCCTTCGCCGGACGGCCCGGGCGGGCCAGGTTCCGCAGGTGGGCGTGCTCGTCGGCGTCGAGGCGCAGCGCCCGGGCGACGGCGTCCAGCACCTCGTCGGAGACGTTGCGGCCCTGTCCCTGCTCCAGCCGCGTGTAGTAGGTGATGCTGACGCCCGCCAGCTGGGCCAGCTCCTCGCGTCGCAGGCCGGGCACCCGCCGCCTCGTCCCGTACGCGGTCAGGCCGACGTCCTCGGGTTGCAGCCGGGCGCGGCGGGTGCGCAGGAACTCGCTCAGCTCTGCCGGATTGTCCATGCGTCCAGTGAACACGGCCGGGCCCCGCCGAGCCTGTCCCTGTCAGTGCCACCCTTCGCGGGGGTCTGGGTAGGCCCCGCGAAGCCGCGCAGGCTGCTGCCGTACCCGGAGGAACCCCCACCGTCGAAAGGCAGCGGAGCCATGACCGCCACCCTGTCCGAAGCACCACCCGCCGTGAGGGCGGCCGGCATGACCAGCCGGCAGCGCCTCGTCCTGGTCGTCCTGCTGGCCGCCCAGTTCATGCTGGCCGTGGACTTCTCGATCCTGAACGTCGCCCTGCCGGTGATCGGCCAGGGCCTCGGCTTCACGCTCGGCGGCCTGCAGTGGATCGCCACGTCCTTTGCTCTCTTCGCCGCCGGCTTCACCCTGCTGTTCGGACGGGTGGCCGACCTGGTCGGGCGGCGCAGGGTCTTCCTGCTCGGCCTGGCCGTGCTCGCCGTCGCCTCGCTGGCGGGCGGCCTGGCCACCAGCCCGGAACTGCTGCTGGCCGCGCGGGTCGCCCAGGGGCTGGCCACCGCCGCCGTCACCCCGGCCGGGCTGGCGCTGCTCACCACGGCCTTCCCCGAGGGTCCGCTGCGCGAGCGGGCGCTGGGCCTGAACGGCGCGCTGATGTCGGCCGGCTTCACCTCGGGGGCCGTCCTCGGCGGGCTGCTCACCGACCTGCTCAGCTGGCGCTGGGCGTTCCTCTTCAACGTGCCCGTCGCGCTGACCGTGCTGCTGGTCGCGCCCCGGCTGATCGCCGAGAGCCGGCCTGAGGTGCGGACCCGGATGGACGTGCCGGGCGCGGTCACCGTCACGGGCGGCCTGCTCGCCCTGGTCTACGGCCTGACGACGGCCGGCGAGCACGGCTGGGGCGACCCTCTGGCGCTCGGGGCGCTCGCCCTGGCGACGCTGCTGCTGACGGCGTTCTGGTTCGTCGAGCGGTCCGCCGCCGCCCCGCTGGTGCCGGTCCGGGTGCTGCGGCGGCGCACGGTGGTCTGGGGCAACGCGGCCGGGCTGCTGGCCTTCGCCACCGAGACCTCGCTGGTCTTCCTGCTGACCCTCTACCTCCAGCGGGTGCTCGGCTTCTCCGCGCTGGCCACCGGTCTGGCCTTCGGCGTGCTGGGCGCGGGCACGGTGCTGGGCGGCGTCCTCGCACCCCGGGTGATCGGCGGGCTCGGCAGCCGGGGCGCGCTGCTGGCCGGCTTCCTCGTCCAGGCGGCCGCGACGGCGGCGCTCGTCCTGCTCGGGGCCGACCGGGCCTGGCTCGGCCTGCTGCTGGCGGCGACCTTCGTCGGCGGGGTGGGCAACATGCTGGCGATCGTCGGCTTCATGGTGACCGCCACCTCGGGCCTGCCGGACGAGGAGCAGGGCCTGGCCACCGGCGTCGCCACGATGACCCAGCAGGTCGGCATCACCCTGGGCACCCCGGTGATGAGCGCGGTCGCCACCACGGCGGCCGCGGGGGGCACCGTGCTCACCGGCGTCACCTGGGCCGTCGCCGTCAACGCCGCCCTGGTGGTGCTGGCCGCGCTCGCCTCGGCGCTCTTCCTGCGGCGCGGGTGAGGCGTCCGCAGGGCGACGGATGGGAAGTCGACGGAGTGGGAAGTCGGACCGGCCGACCTCCCACTCCGTCTGCCGTGACCCGCGCTACGGCGTGACCCCGTGCTACGGCGTGACGACCTGCTTCACGAGACCCACCTCGACGATGTTGGTGATCCTGCCGGAGCCGTCCAGCACGATCTCGTGGGTGCCGCGGTCGTAGCAGGGCTCGGTGTCGGGGGCCGACGTGTGGTTGAGGCAGAAGTCGGTGTGCGCCGCGAACTGTGCGAGCGGGACGGCGTGCAGCATGTTGTTGAGGTCGCTCAGCTTGGCGGTGGCGCCGGGCGCGAAGGTGTAGGTCTTCTCCTCGCCCGCGTCGATCCAGCCGCCCGTCGGCTTGCCGCAGAGGTAGGTGGTGTCCTTGGCGTGGACGGTGGTGGCGGTGGCCGCCTTGGACAGGTTCACCATGCGGTGGTTGGACGGGATGCCGGGCGGCAGGCAGCCGCCGGTCGCGCCGTCGGTGGGCTTGCCGGCCGAACTCGCGGCGGGCGAGGTGGGCGCGGCACCGGTGGGCTTGCCGGTCGCGGTGGCGCCGCCGGTCGGCGCGGGCGCGGCGGTGTTGGCCGGGGTGGGCCCGGCGGCGGTGGTGGCCGGCTCCGGGTCGCCCGGGCCGCAGGCGGTCAGGGTGACGGCGGCGGCAGCGGCGGCGACGGCCAGGAGGGCTCTGCGAGAGGACACGGTCGATCCTTGGGGCGAGTGGTCGGGGAGCGGGGACGGGGCGGACCGGACGGTCACCCGGTGTGGACCTCGGTGATCGCGGTGATCTTGCCGGAGGCGTCCAGGGCCAGGTCGTAGTCGGTCCCCGGGTCGCACGGGGAGGCCGCATCGTTGACGTGGTTCACGCAGTGCGTGGTGTGGTCGGCCAGCTGGGCCAGCGAGACCGGCTTCTGGCCGTCCAGCGTGGTCAGCGCCGCCTTGGCGCCGGGCGCGAAGGTGTAGGTCTTGTCGTCGCCCTTCGGCCACCAGCCGCGGTCGGGCATCTGACAGGTGAACTCGCCGTCCTTGGCGACCACCGCCGTGGCCGTGGTGGCCTTGGTGAGGACGACCACCTTGTGTCCGGCCGGGACCGGCTTCATCTCACCGGGCTTGCAGTCGGCGCCGGCCTGGCCGGGCCCCGCCGTCGCCCCGCCGGAGGGCTTGCCGGTCGCGGCGGCACTCGTGGCGGGCGCGGCACCGGTGGGCTTGCCGGTCGCGGTGGCGCCGCCGGTCGGCGCGGGCGCGGCGGTGTTGGCCGGGGTGGGCCCGGCGGCGGTGGTGGCCGGCTCCGGGTTGTCCGGGCCGCAGGCGGTCAGGGTGACGGCGGCGGCAGCGGCGACGACGGCCAGAAGAACATGACGAGAAGACATGATGATGGTTCCCCCGTTTGGCGGGCGGCCGGACGGCCACCCGGGCTGACGGTCGCACACATTAGCGACTCAACAGCCCCCACCGCCCCTGGAGCATCACCTGATACCGGATCAGGACAGCATCCGGACACGACGGCGCCGGACCGGCACCGGACGGCGCCCTGCCGCCACAGGCCGGAACGGGGGCGGGACGGGAGCGGCACGGCACGACGGCGCGGGAGCGGCACGGCACGACCGAACCGGGACGGCAGGGACGGCCCGACCGCGGACGACACAGGGGGCGCCACGGGACGACGAAGGGGCGCACCGTCGAACGGTGCGCCCCTTCGTGAAACCGTCCGGGCCGGGTCAGCCCTCGATCGTCTTGCGGAAGGCCTCGGCCACCGCGAGGAAGATCGAGTTGCCCTCGGCCTCGCCGATCGAGATCCGGACGCCCTCGGGGAACGGGCGGACGATCACGCCGGCCTCGGCGCACGCGGCGGCGAACTCCTGGGAGCGCTCGCCGAGCGCCAGCCAGACGAAGTTGGCCTGCGAGTCCGGGATCTCCCAGCCCTGGGCGCGCAGCCCGGCGACCACCCGGGTCCGCTCCTCGACCAGCGCCTCGACCCTGACCATCAGGGCCTCCTCGGCCCGCAGCGAGGCGACGGCGGCGTCCTGGGCGAGCTGGGTGACGCCGAACGGCACCGCGGTCTTGCGCAGCGCGGTGGCCACCGGCTCGTGCGCGATCGCGAAGCCGACCCGCAGGCCCGCCAGGCCGTACGCCTTGGAGAAGGTGCGCAGCACGCACACGTTCGGGCGGTCGCGGTAGAGCTCGATGCCGTTGGGGACCTCGGGGTCGCGGATGAACTCGATGTACGCCTCGTCGACGACCACCAGGACGTCGGCGGGGACGGCGTCGATGAAGCGCTCCAGCTCGGCGCGGTGGATCACGTTGCCGGTGGGGTTGTTGGGGTTGCAGACGAAGATCAGCCGGGTCCGGTCGGTGACGGCCGCCAGCATCGCGTCCAGGTCGTGGTCACCGCCCGCGGTGAGCGGCACCGGGACCGGGGTCGCGCCGGCGACCTGGGTGATGATCGGGTAGGCCTCGAAGGAGCGCCAGGCAAAGATCACCTCGTCGCCCGGGCCGGCGGTGGCGAGGATCAGCGACTGGGCGACGCCGACCGAGCCGGTGCCGGTGGCGATGTGCTCGGCCGGGACGCCGAAGCGCTGCGCCAGCTCGGCGGTCAGCCCGGTGACCGCCATGTCCGGGTACCGGTTGAACGAGCCGGCCGCCTTCACCGCCGCGTCGAGCACGCCGGGCAGCGGCTCGTACGGGTTCTCGTTGGAGGACAGCTTGTAGGCGTCGGCGCCGGCCGGCTTGCCGGGCTTGTAGGTGGGGATGCCATCCAGGGTCGGCCTCAGCCGGGGCCCCTGCGGTGCCGTTCCACTCACGGTCCTGCTCCTTCTCTTCCACTCGGTCGAGCTCGCGGCCCTCTCGCCGCTTCGAGCTGCCTCCGGTGCGTCCGCGCCCGGCTCGGACGGGATCGCCGTCGTACCCGGGAACTCGCGACGCACCCGGACCACCCCGGTCGGGTGCCCTGAACGATACCGACCGCCGCTCACCCGTAGGAGTGAGATGCCCGGTCGGGTGACGGGCGCAGATCAGCCATTCTGCCGGGTTCCTTTGGCACATGTCAGAGGTAAGACGGCTGGTTTCGTGCGGGTATCGAAGGGGCGCACACGGGCTCACTCATGGAGAAACGTATCTCCAAGGCCCCCCGATGCGCCGGTCACAGACACTTGTCAGGAGCCATACGATCGGTCCGCCATGACAGCAGCAGCCAACCAGAGCGGTCGGCGACCCACCACCTCACGGCGTCTGGAGCGGGCCGGCATCCGGGATGTGGCAGCAGCCGCAGGAGTGTCGATCACCACCGTCTCCGACGCGCTGAACGGTAAGGGCCGCCTGCCCGACGAGACCAGAAGCCGCGTGCGCGAGGTCGCCGAGCGCCTCGGCTACCGCCCCTCGGCCGCCGCCCGCACCCTGCGCACCGGGCGCTCGGGCCTGATCGGACTGACCGTCACCACCTACGGCGAGGAGCCGTTCACCTTCACCGAGTTCGCGTACTTCGCCGAGATGGCCCGCGCCGCCACCAGTGCCGCCCTCGGCCGCGGCTACGCGCTGGTGGTGCTGCCCGCCTCCTCCCGGCACGACGTCTGGGGCAACATCGCCCTCGACGGCACCGTGGTGATCGACCCGCCCGACCAGGACCCGCTGGTCAGCGAGCTGTACCGGTCCGGCGTCCCGGTGGTCAGCGACGGCAAGCCCGGGAACTGCCCGGTCACCGCCTGGGTCGACAACGACCACGAGGCCGCCGTACTCGGCATCCTCGACCACCTCTCCGAGGCCGGTGCCCGCCGGATCGGCCTGCTCACCGGCACCAGCACCGACACCTACACCCGGCTCTCCACCGAGGCCTACCTCGGCTGGTGCGCCAAGGTCGGCCAGGAGCCGGTCTACGAGGCCTACCCCGCGCACGACCCGGCCGCCGGCGCCGTCGCCGCCGACCGGCTGCTGGCCCGGCCCGACCGGCCCGACGCCGTCTACGGGCTCTTCGACCCCAACGGCACCGACCTGCTCGCCGCCGCCCGCCGGTACGGCCTGCGGGTACCGGACGACCTGCTGCTGGTCTGCTGCAGCGAGAGCGACGTGTACGCGGCCACCGAGCCGCCGATCACCACGCTCTCGCTCAAGCCCCGGCGGATCGGCACCACCGTCGTCAACCTGCTCATCGACGCCATCGAGGGGGTGGACTCCGGGACGGGCGTCGACATCGCCCGGCTCTTCCCGCCGCGGTTCCGCACCGCCGGCAACGGCCCGCCGCCCGGCACCCTGATGCCCACCGAGCTGATCGTCCGCGCCTCCTCCCAGCGCCGGAGCCCGCGCACCACGGTCAGCCCGCCGCGCCCGCCGGGCGAGGTGTAGGTGCGCCGCGGGCCCTGGTGGGCGTGCCCCGGGCCCGCGTACGGGTGCCCAGGGCCCTCGTGGGCGTGCCCCGAGCCCGCGTGGGCGTGCGCCGGACCCGCGTGCGGGTGTCCCGGGCCCGCCCGGGGTGCACGCCGGGGCGGGCCGCCCGTACCCCGCGCCGCGACGGGCCCAACGGGGGTCTAGACCATACCCAGCCGGGACAAATCGGACCTGACGGACCACCTGGCTGACGCTCCGGAGGATTGGATACCCACCAGGTGACGACGCCGGGAGAGTGGTCTTCCTATGATGGGCGAATGACACCCGAGGACCGCTTCCCCGGGCCTGAACACCCGGACTCAGGCCCCCGCCACCAGCCGGACCTCGACGTGCTGCCCTACGGCACCTACTACGAACCGGAGCCGGCCGGGTACGCCGAGGCGGCGTACGAGTCCGAGACGTACAGCGGCTACGGCGGCGCCCGGTACCTCGAACAGCATTGGCCGGCCACCGGACACCCGCACGACGGCCACACCCAGCAGGGCGCCCACGCGCAGCAGGACCACCACGTCCAGCACGACCACCACGACCCGCAGGGCGCCCACGGCCCGCAGGCCGCACACCCCGGGTACGAGCCGACGCTCCCCGACATGCCCTCGCCCGCGCACCAGGTCGACGACCCGCCGACCATCGAGCTCGGCCCCCCGCTCCCCGAGCCCGGCCTGCCGTACCACCCGTACCCCGCGCCCGCCCCGAACGAGCCGCCCGGCCCGCTCTACGTCGTCGGCGACGTGCACGGCTACCTCGACGAGCTGCTCGCCGAGCTGCGCCACCAGGGCCTGATCGACGCCGACGGCCACTGGTCCGCCGGCCGCTCCCGGATCTGGTTCCTCGGCGACTTCACCGACCGCGGCCCCGACGGCATCGGCGTCATCGACCTGGTCATGCAGCTCGCCGCCGAGGCCGCCGCCGCCGGCGGCTACTGCCGGGCCCTGATGGGCAATCACGAACTGCTCTTCCTCGGCGCCGCCCGGTACGGCGACGAGCCCGTCCAGTCCACCGCCGGCACCGCCTCCTTCCTCGCCGCCTGGCGGCTCAACGGCGGACAGCAGCACGACCTGGACCGGCTGGAGGCGCACCACGTCAGCTGGCTCTCCCGGCTCCCCGCCATCGCGCTGGAGGACGGCCACCTGCTGCTGCACTCCGACACCACCGCGTACCTGGAGTACGGCGAGTCCATCGCCGAGGTCAACGACGCCGTCCACGACCTGCTCGCCGACGAGGGCGTGGACGAGTGGTGGGACTGCTTCCGCCGGTTCACCAAGCGCTTCGCCTTCCGCGGCGACGCCGGACCGACCGCCGTCCACGAGCTGCTCGACACCTACGGCGGCTCGCGCGTCGTGCACGGTCACAGCCCCATCCCGTACCTCACCGGCGCGGTGCACGCGGACGACGGCGCGCCGCCGCACATCCCCGGCCCGTACATCTACGCGGACGACCTCGCGGTGGCGATGGACGGCGGCGTCACCATGGAGGGACGCCTGCTCGTGGCCCGACTGCCCGTCAACTGAACACCCGTTCCCGGCGCTCGCCCCGGACCGCACGCGCGGCCCGGGGCGCGAAATTCCGGAAAGTTACTGTCAGCGCGACCGCACCCGCCCCTACCATCGAGGCACACCACACCCGGCCGCCCGTGTGGCGGACCGTCTCAGGTGCCCGCAACAGCGCACCCCGCGGGCCCGAGCGAACCGGGTTCCGCATGAACGGGGTCCCCATGAACAACGCCCCGCACCTGCTCGCCGAGGACCGCCCGGACTTCGAGCGCATCCTCGACGACGCACTGCGTGACGGCACCATCCTGACCGCCCTGCGCACGCCCGGCGCCCTCACCGGCGACCAGCTGCGCATCCAGGCCCTGCGCGCCGCCGACGGCGTCGCGGCCGCGGCCGCCACCGAGTACGAGCACTACCTCCGGCTGCGCGAGAGCCTGCGCAGCACACCCCCGGCCGCCCACGACGGCGAACCCGGCGCACCCGGGCTGCTGGCCCAGCTGCGCTCCGGGAGCGGCGGCGCCGGGCTCTTCCCGGTCCTCACCGTCCTCACCCCGATCCTCGCCTGGGCCGCCGCACTCGTCCTGCTGCTCCTCGGGTACGTCCTGCGCGCCGCCGACCCCGAGCCGGCCCTGGCCCGCTCGCTGCTGACGGCCGGCTGGGTCGCCCTGGCCGCCGGAGTGGTCGCGATGGTGGTGGGCATCGTCGGGCTGATCCTCACCGCCCTGCGCGACGGGTCCACCGTGCCGGCCCCGGCCGGGGCCGATCCGGACCTCGCGGCCGAGCTGGCCGACGCCCGCCGCGAGTGGCAGCGCGCGCTGCGCGACCGGGCGCTGCTGCCGTACCTGCACGCCGCCCTGCGCGCCGAGCCGGCACCACCGCCGCCCGCCGCCGTCCCCGCACAGGCCGGGGATCCGGCCCGGCCCGACGCACGCCGGCCCGACACACCCGGGCCCGACGCGCCCCGGCCCGAGTACAGCAGCCCGGACTTCAGCAGCCCCGGGTACACCGGGCCGGGCTTCAGCAGCCCCGGTGCCGAGGGCCTCACCGACCCCGAGGGCCGGGAGCCGCGCACCGCCACCTTCACGACCCCGGACTTCACCGGCCCCGGCTACACCGGCCCGGCCTTCACCAGCCCGGACGACGTCTGACCCCGGCTCGGCCCGGCACCGCCGCGGAGGGCCCGCGCCCTCCGCGGCCGGGTCGCGGCGCAGCTCACCCCGGCACAGCTCGCCCCGGCGCAGCCCACCCCGGCGCGGCTCGCCCCGGCGCGGCTCACCCCGGCGCGGCTCGCCCCGGCACAGCTCGCCCCGGCGCGGCTCACCCCGGCGCGGCTCACTCCGCTGCGGTCAGCACCTTCACCTCGGGCGGGCCGTCGAGCAGTTCCGCCGTCCGCTCCAGGGAGCGGGCCAGGTGCGGGCTGGCCAGGTGCGCCTCGAAGGCCTCCCTCGACTCCCACTCCTCCAGCACCACCCAGGCCCGCGGGTCGTCCGGGTCCACGTAGTTGCGGTACGAGAGGCAGCCCGGCTCCGCCAGGCTGGGCTCGACCATGGACCGGGCCTGCGCCCGCATCTCCTCCTCGCGCCCCGCCCTGGCCCGCAGCACCGCGACGGCCGTGATCCGCTGAGACATCCCGTCCCCCTTCGTCCCCGTTGTCCCTCGTCGTCGACGCCCCTCGGCCCCGACGTCCCCCGTCCGAACGTGCCGGCCCACGAGGATCTTCCCCGGCCGGCTCCTCCCCGGCCCGCGCTAGCTGTACTCGGCCGTCGCGGCATCCTCCGTCGCGGCATCCTCCGTGGCCGCGGCCTCCGTCGCGGCGGCCTCCGTGGCCGCGCGGACGAACGCGCGGAGCCGCTCGGTGGTGTTGCTCTCCCGCCAGACCAGCCCCCGCACGATCGGCCGCGCGTCGTGGATCGGCACGTAGACGAGGTCGGGCCGGGGGTAGTAGCGCCGTGAGTGCTCGCCGACCGGCAGCACGCCCCGGCCCAGGGCGACGAGGGTGAGCATCTCCGAGAAGGTGTTGCCCACCGGCCCCTTCGGCACCGGCCGGCCGGACGGTGTGAGGTCGGGTGTCCGGTCCCGCTTGAACCCGGCCGAGGTCACCTCCGGGTACTGCACCACCGCGTGGTCGCCGAGGACCTCGGCCGAGACCTGTTCCTCCCGTGCCAGCGGGTGCCCGGCGGACACCGCCAGGACCCGCCGCTCCGAGAGCAGCACCGGCCCGCAGACCAGGCCGTCGCCCTCGAACGGGTAGGCGGCGATGAGCAGGTCGACCGAGCCGTCCAGCAGGCTCGGGCGGGAGTTGAAGAGCTGCACCTCGCGCACCTCGACCCGGCAGCCCGGGTGACGCTCCCCGAACAGCCGGACGGCCTTGAGCAGCAGCGGTGCGGTCCACTCGCCGAGGAAGGCGACCCGCAGCTCCCCGCTCACCCCGCGGCCCGCCTCCACCGCCCGCCGCACCGACTCCCCGATCCCGGCCACCAACGGCGCCAGGTCCTCCGCCAGCCGCCGCCCGATCGCGGTCGGCCGGACGGACCGGCTGGTACGTTCGAACAGCCGGGCGCCGACCCGGCGCTCCAGCTTTCCGATCACCTGGCTGATCCGCCCGGTGGTGACGCCCAGCCGCTCGGCGGTCCGGCCGAAGTGCAGTTCCTCGGCGAGCGTCAGGAAGGCCTCGATCTCGTGCCGCTCCCACATGCCCCGACATCCGATCGTTGAGTCCGACTCAACGATCTTATTGCAGAACGACGTTGATGACTCCCCCCGAACAGCGGATCGTGGAGGACGTCACCAGGAACCACCACTCCACCTCCCGGGAGCCCAGCATGGCCGCCGTCCGCATCAAGGCCTTCGACCACCTCGTCCTCAACGTCCAGGACGTCGAGCGCTCGCTGGAGTTCTACACCGGCCCGCTCGGCCTGGAGCCGGTCCGGGTCGACGAGTGGCGGGCCGGGAAGGTCTCCTTCCCCTCGGTCCGGGTCAACGCGGAGACCATCATCGACCTGTTCTCCCGCCCCCGCGGCGAGTCCAACGTCGACCACATCTGCCTCACCGTCGAGCCCCTGGACTGGCAGGAGGTCATCGACTCGGGCGTCTTCACCGTCCTCGACGGCCCCGGCCCCCGCTACGGCGCCCGCGGCACCGGCTCCTCGCTCTACGTCCAGGACCCGGACGGCAACACCGTCGAGCTCCGCTGGTACGCCGAGGACGCGGACGACCAGTAGGAAGGCTCAGTAGGGGAGCAGCACCGAGGTGTCGAGGACGAAGCCGAAGGGATGCGGGATGTGGACCGTCTCCCCGAAGTCGGCCTCCTCCCGCAGCCGGTACCGTCCGGCCTCGGGCTCGCCGAACAGCGTGACGCTCCTCCGGGTGGCATCCACCAGCAGGTAGAGGGGGATCCCCATCAACGGGTAGTCACGGAGCTTGCCCACCCAGTCGTTCTCGGGATTCGAGGGCGAGACGATCTCGACGGCGATGAGCGCGGGCTCGGCCGGGACGCTGTTCCCGTAGACGCGGGGTCCCAGGAGCGACTGACCTGGAACGCCGCGCACGCGAGGCACTGACCTAACAGCCGCACCGCCGGAAGGGACCGAAGTACGTGGCCCAGACAACCGCCGACCAGTCCACCGCGCTCAAGCCCGCCACGGAGTCGATGACACTGCTGGTTGCCGCCGTGATCGTCCATGACCGCGAGACGCAGCGGGTGGCCCTCTTGCGACGCGGCCCCAAGGCAAAGTTCGCGCAAGGCATGTGGGACCTGCCCGTCGGCAAGAGCGAGCCCGGCGAACCCATCACCCAGACCGCCGTGCGCGAGCTCAACGAGGAAACCGGTCTCGTAGTCGCACCCGATGACTTGCAGCTGGTGCACGTCATCCACGGCGCCCGAGGTGTCGAGGCTCCCAACGGCTTCCTGACCGTGGTGTTCGTCGCGCACGAGTGGTCGGGAAGCCTGAGCAATGGAGAGCCCGAGAAGCACTCGGAGGTCTCATGGGTCAGCACCGACGCCATTCCCCGGGAGTTCGTGTCAACCACGGGGGCAGCCCTTATCAGCTACCTCCATGACGGCCCTAGCGTCTCACTCGATTCTTGGCGAGAGTAGGCGGCCACCAGCCGACGGCATCAACCGGGGCGCCGCGCCGCGCCGGGAAGCCCCCTCCTGCCTCCCGGTGCGGCGCGGCGCGTGCGGTGCTCTCAGTCCGCCAGCGGCAGGTAGACCCGGTTGCCCTGGGCCGCGAACTCCTCCGACTTGGCCTGCATCCCGGCCAGCGCCTCGGCGTCGTAGCCGGCGGCGGCCGAGGTGACGGCCGTCGATCCGTCGCCGTGCTCGTCGCGGATCTGCTGGGAGATCTTCATCGAGCAGAACTTCGGACCGCACATGGAACAGAAGTGGGCGGTCTTGGCGGGTTCGGCGGGGAGGGTCTCGTCGTGGAAGGCGCGGGCCGTCTCCGGGTCGAGGGCCAGGTTGAACTGGTCCTCCCAGCGGAACTCGAAGCGGGCGTCGGAGAGGGCGTCGTCCCACTCGCTCGCGCCGGGGTGGCCCTTGGCGAGGTCGGCCGCGTGGGCGGCGATCTTGTAGGTGATGACGCCGGTCTTCACGTCGTCCCGGTTGGGCAGGCCCAGGTGCTCCTTGGGCGTGACGTAGCAGAGCATCGCGGTGCCCCACCAGGCGATCATCGCCGCGCCGATGCCGGAGGTGATGTGGTCGTACCCGGGCGCGACGTCGGTGGTGAGCGGGCCCAGGGTGTAGAAGGGGGCCTCGTCGCAGATCTCCTTCTGGAGATCCATGTTCTCCTTGATCTTGTTCATCGCGACGTGGCCGGGGCCCTCGATCATCACCTGGACGTCGCGGTCGCGGGCGATCCGGCCGAGCTCGCCCAGCGTCTGGAGCTCGGCGAACTGCGCCTCGTCGTTGGCGTCGGCGGTGGAGCCGGGGCGCAGGCCGTCGCCGAGCGAGAAGGTGACGTCGTAGCCCGCGAGGATGTCGCAGAGCTCCTCGAAGTTGGTGTAGAGGAAGTTCTCCTGGTGGTGCGCCAGGCACCAGGCGGCCATGATCGAGCCACCGCGGGAGACGATGCCGGTCTTGCGGCGGGCGGTGAGCGGCACGTAGCGCAGCAGCACGCCGGCGTGGACGGTCATGTAGTCGACGCCCTGCTCGCACTGCTCGATGACGGTGTCGCGGTAGACGTCCCAGCTGAGTTCCTCGGCCTTGCCGTCGACCTTCTCCAGCGCCTGGTAGAGCGGCACGGTGCCGATCGGCACGGGGGAGTTGCGCAGGATCCACTCGCGGGTGGTGTGGATGTTGCGGCCGGTGGAGAGGTCCATGACGGTGTCGGCGCCCCAGCGGGTGGCCCAGGTCATCTTCTCCACCTCCTCCTCGATCGAGGAGGTGACGGCGGAGTTGCCGATGTTGGCGTTGATCTTCACCAGGAAGTTGGTGCCGATGACGGCCGGCTCCACCTCGGGGTGGTTCACGTTGACCGGGATGACGGCGCGGCCGCGGGCCACCTCGGCGCGGACGAACTCCGGGGCGAGGCCCTCGCGCAGGGCCACGAACTCCATCTCCGGGGTCACGATGCCGCGCTTGGCGTAGGCGAGCTGGGTGACGGCGGCGCCGTCGCGGCCGCGCAGCGGGCGGCGGGGGCGGCCGGGGAAGACGGCGTCGAGGTTGCGCAGGTTCCCGCCGCGCGGCGAGGTGTGCTTGATCCCGTCGTCCTCGGGGCGGGCCTCGCGGCCGTCGTACTCCTCGACGTCGCCGCGCTGGCGGATCCAGGAGTCGCGCAGCGCGGGCAGCCCGCGCCGGACGTCGGGTTCGTACGACGGGTCGGTGTACGGGCCGGAGGTGTCGTACAGCGGGACGCTCTTGCCATTGGTGAGCACGACCTCGCGGTACGGCACGCGCAGGTCGGGGCGGGACCCGTCGCGGTACGCCTTGCGCCAGGCCGGGGTCGGGTAGCCGGTGCCCGCGCTGCTGACGGCGGGGTTCTGGGCAGACTGCGGCTGTGCGTCGAACGTGGTCATCAGACCTCTACTCCCTACGCCGGCATTACCCGGTCAGGTTCCTGCGGTCGACGCAGCGGTCGGCACGTCCAGCGACGTACCGGTCAGCGTCCTCTCAGCCCGGTGCTCCGAGCTCCCGTGTCCGCAGGCGGTGTTGCCTGCGCATGACGTCCAACACCGTAGCGAGCGGATCGCCGCTGGTCCAGAGGGGGTCCACGGCCGGGCGATTCCGGCCGCGGGGCCACCGCCGGGGCCCCGGCCGGGCAGACTGGCTGCACGCGGGGGGCGGGGCGACGAGGGAGGGCGTAGTGGTCGGGAGCACGGGCCGGGTGTCCGGGGCGGTCGGGGCGGGACTGGTCGGCGAGGTGATGGTGCACGTTCCGGAGCGCCAGGGGACGGAGGCGTTCCTCGCCTACCTGGCCGTGCCGGGCGACCGACTGCCGGTCGGGACGCCGGTGGTGGTGATCGAGTACCAGCCGCCCAGGACGGTCTACGTGGCCCCGGTGCTTCCCTGACGGGCCACGTCACCGCCGTGACGAGCTTGTGACAGTCCGTCATGTTCTCGCCCTTCTCTTCGGGTTGCACCAAGCGGACAATCCGAACCGGTGCATCTCATGCGCCGGAAGGGGGAGTTGAACCATGTTGTTCATCATCATCGGGGCGTCCGCCGCGGTGCTGCTGCTGGGCATCACACTCTTCAAACTCATGTGGCGGGTGGCCGAGCCCAACGAGGCGCTGATCATCTCGGGCTCCCGGCACAAGACCGAGGGGGTCGGTGACGGGCTGGGCTTCCGGATCGTCACCGGCCGGGGAACCTTCGTGACGCCGGGCCTGCAGGGCGTCCGCCGGCTGTCCCTGGACCTCAACGAGGCCGAGCTGGACGTCGAGTGCGTCACCACGCAGGGCATCCCGGTCCGGGTCAAGGGCGTGGTGATCTTCAAGATCGGCGACGACGACGTCTCCATCGCGAACGCCGCCCGGCGCTTCCTGGACCAGCAGAAGCTGATCAGCCAGCGCGTCCACAACGTCTTCGCCGGCCACCTGCGCTCGATCGTCGGCGGGCTCACCGTCGAGGACATGATCCGCGACCGCGAACGGCTCACCGGGGAGACCAGGGCCGCCTCGGGGCTGGAGATGGAGAAGCTCGGGCTGATCATCGACACCCTGCAGATCCAGGAGATCATCGACCCGACGGGCTACATCAAGAACCTCGCCATCCCGCATGCCGCCGCCGTCCAGCGGGACGCGCGGATCGCGCAGGCCGTGGCCGACCGGATGGCCACCGAGGCGGAGCAGGAGGCCGCCGCCCGCAAGGCCGAGGCGACGCGCGACAGCGCGATCCAGCAGTCCGCCTACCAGGCCGAGCGGGACACCGCCAACGCCCGCGCCCAGCAGGCCGGTCCGCTCGCCGAGGCGGCCTCGCGGCAGGAGGTGGTGGTCCAGGAGACCAGGGTCGCCGAGCTGGAGGCGCGCCGCAAGGAACAGCAGCTCCAGATCGACGTCCGCAAGCCGGCCGACGCCAAGGCCTACGAGACCCGTACCCGGGCCGAGGCCGACCGCGACGCCCGGATCTCCGCCGCGCAGGCGCAGGCCCGGGAGACCGAGCTGAAGGCGGCGGCCGAGGCCAGCCAGGTCCGGGTCGCGGCCGAGGCGGAGGCCGACGCCACCAAGCTGCGCGGGCTGGCGTCCGCCGAGGCGACCCTGGCCACCGGCCGGGCCGAGGCCGCGTCCGCCGAGGCCCGCGGTCTGGCCGACGCGGCGGCGGCCAAGGCGATCGGGCTCGCCAAGGCCGAGGGGATCAAGGCCAGGGCGGAGGCCCTGACGGAGAACCCGGACTCGGTGGTGGCCCAGGAGCTGGCGGAGAAGTGGCCGGACATCGTGCTGGCCGCCTCGGAGTCCTTCGCCAACGTCGAGCACATGGTGCTGCTCAACGGTGCGGACGGCGTGGGGGAGTTGTTCACCAAGGCGCTCACGATGGGCGGGACCGGCCTCGGCCTGGCCCGGCAGATCATCGGCACCATGAGCGGGCAGGAGGAGCCGGCCCCGGCCGCCCCGGCGGCCGCCGCGGTACCCGTCCAGCAGATCCCGGTGGAGGACTGAGCACGTCTCCCAGGTGCCCGCCCGCCGCGACGGCGGGCGGGCACCCGTGCGTCACCGATCTTTATCAGCCAACCCAGTGACTGAAACGATCCCTCCTGGCACCATAATGCTCACAACTGCTCCGCAGAGACTCCCCCAGCGCCTCACCGCAACGGGTGGCGCCCGCGTCGAGCAGCAATGGACATTCACAAACCGGGGGGAAGCACAAAGTGCGCCTTCGTCATGCCGTCGGCCTCAGCGCCGCCGTGGTCTCAGCAGTGGTCGGACTGCCGCTCCCGGCGGTCGCGGCCGAGCCCGCCGCCGTCGTGTACGTCGACAACAGCCCGTCCGTCGGCTGCGACGACCACGGCACCGGTACCGCCGCCAAGCCCTACTGCACCGTCCAGGCGGCGGCCGACGCCGCCCTGCCCGGGCAGACCGTCCAGATCGCGCCCAACACCGAGCAGCTCGGTGACCTCGTCATCACGCGCTCGGGCGAGATCGGCAAGCCGATCACCTTCCGCGGCAGCCCGTTCACCGGCATCAACGACTACACCCAGCCGTCGATCAGCCCGAAGTCGCGCAACCCGATCCGGCTCACCAACGTCCACGACGTCGTCGTCACCGGCCTCGGCCTGACGACGGTCGAGCTCTCCGGCTCGTCCCGGGTGGGCCTGACGCAGAACTGGTACGAGGAGCAGGGCGAGAGCGTCCGGCCCGCGGTCGCCGTCACCGGCCAGGCCGAGCAGATCACGGTCGAGCGGTCGGTCTTTTACCACAACCGCGGCCTCTCGATCGGTGCCGGAGCCCAGCACACCACCATCGCCGCCAACCAGTTCAGCATGTCGACCGATGTCGCGATCAACATCACCGACGCCCCCGACACCGTCGTCAACAACAACACGATCACCGGCGGCCTCACTCAGGGCCTCGCCCTGAAGGGCGCCTCCGCGGGCTCGGCGATCGTCAACAACATCGTGAACGGGTCCAGCGTGTCGGTCTCGGCGGCCTCCGCCACCGGCACCAGGCTCGACTACAACATCGTCCACCCGGTCCAGGGCCTGCCGGCCTACACCTGGGCCGACCGGGGCTACCCGTCGCCCGCCGAGCTGAACGCCGCAACCGGCCAGGGCGCGCACGACATCGACCACGCCATCACCTTCGAGAACGCGTTCCTGCCGCTCGCCGTCCCGACGCTGGACAGCAACGCCGCGATCGACTCCGCCGACCCGCTGCCGGTCCGCGGCTCCTTCACCGACCTGGTGGGCAACGCCCCCACCGACCACCCGCTGGTCGCCAACGGCGGCCCGAACAGCAGCTTCCGCGACCGCGGCTCCTACGAGGTCCAGGGCCTGCTGTCGGTCGAGCTCAAGGCCGCCGGCACCGTCCACCCGGCCCCCACCGGCCCGGGCCCGCTGACGGTCGACCTCACCGCCGAGGCCTTCAACCAGTGGGGCGGCGCGCTCACCTACACCTTCGACTTCGGGGACGGCAGCGCGCCGCTGACCACCCCGGAGAAGACCGTCCGGCACACCTACCTCAAGTCCGGCGGCTACACCCCGAACGTCGCCGTGATCGACGGCCGCGGAGGCCGGAAGTCCGACGCCGTCGACTTCCCGGTCAACGTCACCGCGGACAGCCAGCTGAACGTGTCACTGACCGGCCACGCCAACAGCCAGCGGGACCCGCTCGGCTTCCAGGTCGACGCCACCGGCACCACGTCGCCCTGGGCGATCACCAGCTACACGTTCGACTTCGGCGACGGCACCACGCCCACCACCAACAACGTCGGCAAGGCCGAGCACGCCTTCGCCGAGCCCGGCACGCACACCGTCAAGGTGACGGTGACCGACGACTCGGGCCAGACCCGCAGCGGCGACCTCCCCGTCACCGTCAACTACGACGCGGCCGGCTTCAAGGCGCTCTCCCCGACCCGGGTGCTCGACACCCGCTGGCCGGGCGCCCAGAACCACAAGCTCGGCCCCGGCGAGACGTGGAACCTCAACGTCCGCTACCCCAGCGCCACCGGCGGTGCGACCGTGGTGCCGCCCGGCGCCACCGCGGTCGTCCTCAACCTGACGGCGACCGAGGGCACCCAGAACAGCTTCCTGAGCGCCTACCCGACCGGCGGGGCGCGGCCGATCACCTCGAACGTCAACTTCGGCCCCAACCAGGACGTCGCCAACCTGGTGACCGTCCCGGTCGGCCCCGACGGCCAGGTGACCATCCGCAACAACGCCGGCACGGTGCACGTCGTCGGGGACGTCCTCGGCTACTACTCCCCGTTCACCGACCAGTGGTACCAGCCGGTCGCCCCGGCCCGGCTGCTGGACACCCGCACCACCGGCACGCCGCTCGGGCAGGACTCCTCCCGCCGGCTGAAGATCGCCGGCCAGGGCGGCGTCCCCGCCGACGCGACCTCGGTGGTCCTCAACATCACCTCCACCGAGTCCAGCGCCAAGAGCTTCTTCACCGCCTACCCGGCCGGGAGCGCGCTGCCCGTCAACGGCTCCAACCTCAACACGGTGCCCGGCCGGGACATCCCCAACCAGGTGGTCGTCCCGCTGGGCGGTGACGGGTCCATCGACATCTACAACCACGTCGGCACCGCCCACGCCGTCGTGGACGTCTTCGGCTACTACACGCCGAACGGCAAGGGCCGGTTCGTCCCCGTCGTCCCGACCCGTCTGCTGGACTCCCGTGACAACGGCGGCGCCAAGCTCGGCCCCGGCGGCACCCGCACCGTGAACGGCGTGCCGGCCGGCGCCATGGCCGCCGCGGTCAACCTGACGGCGACCGAGACCGAGGAGAAGACCCACCTCATCGCCTGGGCCACCGGCTCGCCCCGCCCCGACACCAGCAACCTGAACGCCAGCCCGAGCCTGGACGTGCCCAACCACGCCACCGTCCCGGTGGACGCGCAGGGCCGGTTCGACCTGTTCAACAACGCCGGCAACACCCACGTGGTCGCCGACCTCTTCGGCTACTACCAGGCCTGGTGACACCCGGGCACCCTCCGGGGTGACCCGTCCGTCCACGCAGTCCGTCCGCGCCCGCCCGAGTACCCGTACTCGGGCGGGCGCGGTGCTGTCCGCCGGAGCACGGCGGACACCGGTGGGCCGTTTCGTCCGCGTACGTCCTCAACCGCCCGACCGGACCGGACGGCACGTCAATCCCCGCTCCACCAAGGTGATCACCGTGCCGATAGCCTGCGCGTCAGCCTCGTCCGCCTCGTCCGTCCCGTCCGTCCCGCAGGGCGGCCGGGCGAAGCACCTGAACCGACCTGTCCGTGCCCGTTCCGGGGGAAACACCAGTGCGCCTTCGTCATTCCGTGGTGCTCGGCACCGCCATAGCCTCCGCCGCCGTCGGCCTTCCGTTCTCCGCGGCGGCCGCCGAACCGCCGGCCGTCCTGTACGTCGACAACACGCCGTCGAAGCCGTGCGACGACTCCGGCACCGGAAGCCAGGCGGTGCCGTTCTGCACCCCGCAGGCCGCCGTCGACGCCGCCCGGCCGGGTCAGACGGTCCAGCTGGCCGCCCGCACCTGGAAGGGCGAGCTGCGGATCACCCGCTCCGGCGAGCCCGGCCGGCCGATCGTGATCAACGGCTCCCCCCTCGCCCCCGACGGGCCGCACCAGCCGGTCCTGCGCAACACCGCCGGCCACGCGATCCGGCTCTCCGGCGCCCACGACGTGGTCGTCCGCGGCCTCGCGGTCCTCGACACCCCCGAGCCGGTTCTGATCGAGAACTCCAGCCGGGTCACCGTCGACCAGCTCTACCTGTTCCAGCGGCCGACCGGCTCCGCGGAGCCCCCGGTCGTGCCCGGCGCCGCCACGGTCAGGGTCACCGGCACCAGCGACTCCACCACGATCAGCCGCTCGGTGATCGGCTACGGGCGCGGAGTGGTCCTCGACGCCGGCACCCGGGGGACCACGGTCGTCGGCAACGACCTCAGCTCCAACACCGAGGGCGCGGTCAAGGCCACCGACGCCGTCGGCACCGTGGTCGTCAACAACACCATCACCCTGCCGATCGGCCCGGGTGTGCGGCTGGCAGGTGCCTCCACGGGCGCGACCGTCGAGAACAACGTGGTCATCCCGAACGCCGAGAACCCGGGCAACGGCCACGGCCTCATCGTCGTCGAGGTCGGCGCCGTCGCCGGGACGAAGGTGGACTACAACGTCGTCCACCCGACCGGCACCGACCCGGCCTACGTCTGGGCGGGGACGGCCCACCGCGGCCCCGCCGAACTGACCGCCGCCACCGGGCAGGGCTCGCACGACCTCGACTCTGACATCCGGTTCCGGGACGCCATGATCGGGGGCTACCACCGGCCGACCGCCACCGCCGACGCGCTGATCGACTCCGCCGACCCGGACGCACCCGGGGTGCTCGACTCCGACATGTGGGGCCGGGCCGTCGTGGACGCGCCCCACATCGCCAACTCCGGCCCGGGAGCGAGCGCCCGCGACCGCGGCGCGACCGAGATCCACGGCCTGGCCGGCGTCAACCCCGTGATCACCGGTACCGAAACGCCGTCCCCGCAGGGGCCCGTCCCGCTGACGGTCGAGATGTCCGCCGGGGCGTCCAACGGCTGGCCCACCGCGCTCACCTACACGTACGACTTCAAGGACGGCAGCGCCCCCCTGGTGACCACCGAGGCCACCGTCCGGCACACCTACACCGCGGCCGGCACCTTCAAGCCGACCGTGACGGCCGCCGACGGGACCGGCGACACGGTCAGCGGGGAGCCGTTCGAGCGGGTCGTCATCGCCTCCGCCCCCGGCCCGCTGAGCGCCCGGCTCACCGTGACCCCGTCCGCCGAGGAGCCACTCGGCTTCACCTTCACCGCGAGCGCCACCGGCCCGTACCGGATCACCGAGTACGGCATCCTGAGCTACGGCGACGGAGGAGGCGCCCAGTGGGGCCCCGGCAACACCTTCTCCCACACCTACTCCCGGCCCGGCGACTACGACGTGACGCTGGTGGCAAAGGACGAGAAGGGCAACTCCACCTCCTGGGTCCAGAAGGTCACCGCCGCGTACGCCCCGTCCGGCTTCACGGCCCTGCCGCCCGTGCGCGTCATGGACACCCGGACCCCCGGTACCCGCTACCGCCACGTCGAGGCGGGCGGCACGCTCTACCTCCAGGTCCGCAAGACCCAGGACGGCGCCGCGAGCGGCGTTCCGGCCGGAGCCACCGCCGTCGTGCTCAACCTGACGGCGACCGGCGCCTCCGGGCACGGATTCCTCAGCGCCGCCCCGTCCGGCAGCGGCACCTCCACCACCTCGAACGTCAACTTCGCGCCCGGCCAGGACGTCTCGAACCTGGTGACCGTCCCCGTCGGCCTGAACGGCGAGGTGTCCATCGGCGCACAGGGCGCCTCGCTGGACGTCGTCGCCGACATCCTCGGCTACTACCAGCCCTCCGCCGCCGACAGGTTCACCGCCCTGGCCCCGGCCCGGCTGCTCGACACCCGCGGTGCCGGCGGCCCGGTCGGCCAGGACGCCACCCGCCGCCTGAAGGTGGCCGGCAACGGCGGCGTGCCCGCCACGGCCCGCTCGGTGATCCTCAACGTGACGGCCACCGAGTCCACCGCCAACAGCTACGTCACCGTCCACCCGGCCGGCACCCCGCGCCCCGCCGCCGGCTCCAACCTCAACACCGTCCCCGGCCGGAACATCACCAACCAGGTGGTCGTCCCCCTCGGCACGGACGGCTCGATCGACATCTACAACCACAGCGGCAGCTCGCACGCGGTCGTGGACGTCGTCGGCTACTTCGGCCCCGAGGGCAAGGGGCTGTTCACGCCCGTCCTGCCGAGCCGGTTGCTGGACTCCCGCAGCGGCGCCCCGCTCGGCGCCGGCTCGGTGCGCACCGTCGTCGGCGTCCCCGCCGGTGCCACCGCCGCCGCCGTCAACCTGACCGCCACCGAGACCACCGAGGCCACCCACCTCACCGCCTGGGCCACCGGCACCGCCAAGCCCGGCACCAGCAACCTCAACGCCACCCCGGGCCTGGACGTGCCCAGCCACGGCACCATTCCGGTGGACGCCCAGGGCCGCTTCGACATCGCCAACAACGCCGGTTCCACCCACGTGGTCGCCGACCTCTTCGGCTACTACCGCAACCAGTAGCCCGGCCCCCGCACCGATCGAGTAGCCCGCCCGCGCCCACCTGAGTACCCGTACTCAGGTGGGCGCGGCGCCGTCCGCCGGAGCATGGGGGCATGCACCCAGCAGCCACCGCACGGATCGGCATCACCGCCGTCGGATCCCACCTGCCCGCCCGCCGCCTGACCTCCCAGCAGCTCCAGGACGAGGTCACCGCGGGCGGCCGGCTCCGCCTCCCGGAGCGGATGTTCGAGAAGGCGACCGGCATCGTCACCCGGCACTTCGCGGCCGACGGCGAGTACGCCTCCACCCTGGCGGTCGGCGCCGCCCGGCGCGCCCTGGACGCCCGCGGCCTGGACCCGTCCGACGTCGACCTGCTGCTGTACGCCTCCGCCACCCGGGACATCTGCGAGCCGGCCACCGCACACCTCGTCCAGGCCGAACTCGGCTCGCGAGCCCATGCGTTGGACGTCAGCAACGCCTGCAACAGCTTCCTCAACGGGATCGACCTGGCCCGCGCGATGATCCTGGCCGGCCGGGCCCGGCGCGCCCTGGTGGTCACAGGCGAAACGCCCAGCCGCGCGATGCGCCGCGACCCGGGCGGCCTGGCCGACTTCCGGGACGGCTTCGCCGGCTACACCTTCGGGGACGCCGGCGCAGCCGTGGTGGTCGAGGCCGTCGAGCGCGGCGGCATCCTCGACGTCGAGACCGAGACGGCCTCCGAGCACTGGGAGGCCGGCGGCATCCCCGGCGGCGGCTCGCGCCACCCGCGCGGCGACGAGTACAGCTACTTCCGGGGCGGCGGCAAGGAGTTGCGCGGCGTCTTCGAGAAGATCGGCGGCGCCATCCTGACCAGGGTGGCGGCCCGCACCGGCCTCGGCTGGGACGACTACGCCCGGGTGCTGGTGCACCAGGTCACCGTCCCCTACCTGGACCGGTTCGTGGAGCTGACCGGTGTGCCCGCGGAGAAGCTGGTGCTCACCGTCCCGGAACTGGGCAACATCGCCAGTGCCACCATCGGTGTCCAACTGGACCGAATACGGCCTGAGTTGAACCCGGGTGACAAGGTGCTGCTGATCGGCCTCGGCGGCGGGGTCAGCCTGATGACGATGGTCTGGGAGGCGTCGTGAACGCCCCGACCAAGCTCTGGGTGGTCGTCCCCGCCTACCAGGAGGAGGCCCGGATCGAGGGCACGCTCAACGCCCTCGCCGCCCAGCGGGACCGGGAGTTCACCCTGCTGGTGGCCGACAACGGCTCCACCGACCGCACCGTGGCGAAGGTCCGGGCCTTCGCCGAGCGGGCGCCGTTCCCGGTCGAGGTCCTGGTCGAGCCGGAGAAGGGGGTCGGCTCGGCGATCGACACCGGGTTCCGGCACGCCATCGCGCACGGCGCCACCCTGCTCGCCCGCACCGACGCCGACTGCCTGCCGGAACCCGGCTGGACGGCCGCCGCCCGCGCCGGGATGACCGAGTCCCGCGGCCTGGTCTGCGGCCGGGTCACCGCCCGCCGGGACGAGCACGGGCCGGCCGGGCGGGCGGTGTTCCTGGTCCTGGTGGCGCTCGGCGCCTTCTTCGGCCGGATCCGGCCCGCCCACCGCCGCCGGCACGGCTACCTCACCCCGTACCGGATGCACGCGGGCAACAACATGGCGATCACCGCCGAGCTGTACGAGGCGGTCGGCGGGATGCCGCGCCGCCCCTCGCCCACCGACCGGGCGTTCATCAACCGCGTGCGCCGGCACACCACCGCCATCGTCCACCGCCGCGACATGGTGGTGCAGAACTCCACCCGCCGGATCCGCGCGTACGGCGTGGCCGGCACCGCCCGCTGGTACCTGGAGCGGGGCCCCGGCGGGCGCTCCGCCGACGTCCGCTGAGCCCGCCCGCCGACCCGCCGACCGACCTCCCGCCGACCCGACCGCCGACCCGCCGACCGACCTCCCGCCGACCGACTTCCGCCGACCCCGCCCGCCGACCCCGCCCCGCTGAGGACACA
This sequence comes from Kitasatospora sp. NPDC056181, assembly GCF_042266225.1. NCBI lineage: Bacteria > Bacillati > Actinomycetota > Actinomycetes > Kitasatosporales > Streptomycetaceae > Kitasatospora > Kitasatospora sp. NPDC056181. The sequence continues at coordinate 101,724 of NZ_JBHJUK010000003.1, read as the reverse complement.
CCGTGCTCGACCGGCTCGCCCACGCCCTGCGCACCGTCCACCCCGACCGGCCCGCCGTGCTGCACCACACCCGCACCGGCGCCACCAGGGTCCGGATCCGCCGCGGCGACCTCGCCGACCTCGCCGACGTCTACGCCGCCGCCCTGCACGCCCGCGGCCTCACCGAAGGCGCCACCCTCGGCGTCGCCGTCCGCCCCGGCCCCCGGGCACTCGCCGTGATGCTCGCGGCGCACCGGCTCGGCCTGCGCACCGCCGTCCTCGACCCGACCGCCGGACCGGACGTGCTCGCCGCCCGCCTCGCCCTGGCCCGGCCCGACCTGGTGCTCGCCGACGCCGCCGCCCAGGCGGTGGCCGGCTGGGCCGGCCCGCTCGCCCGCCGCGCCGACCTCGCACTGCCCCGGCTGGCCGCGCTCGGCCCGGTCGCCACCCTCGGCCGCCGGCTGCCCGGCTGCGCGCCCCGGCTGCGCACCGACGCCGCCGCCGTACCCGCGCCCCGTACCGGCGGCCGCGACACCGACGCCGTGATCGTCTTCACCTCCGGCACCACCGCCCGCCCGCGCGCCGTCGTGCACACCCGGGACGGGCTGGCGGCCGGCCTGCGGACCGTCACCGAGCTCGTCGGGCCCCGCCCCGGCACCACCGTGCTCGGCGGCACCTTCTTCGTCCTCGTCCCGGCCCTGGCCGCCGGCGCCACCGTCGCCCTCCCGGCCCGGACGCCCGCCGCACTGGCCCGCCAACTCGCCCGGCTGGCACCGGCCCAGACCTACCTCACCCCGCCCCAGCTGCGCGCCGCCCTGCATTCCGGGGCCCGCTTCTCCGGCCGAGTCTGGACCGGCTCCGCGCCCGCCGACGCCGCCCTGCTGCGCCGGGTCAAGGAGGCCGGCGCCGAGCAGGCCTGGGGCGTGTACGCGCTCACCGAACTGTTCCCGGCCGCCGCCGTCGAGGAGGCCGCGAAGAGCGCCTTCAGCGGCCCCGGTGACCTGGTCGGCGCACCCCTGCCGGGCGTCCGCACCGGCCTCGCGCCCGACGGCGAGCTGCTGCTCACCGGCCCCGGCGCCCGCCACCGCTACCTCGGTGAGGACCCCGACCCCTGGGTCCGCACCGGCGACCGCGCCACCCTCACCCCGGACGGCCGGATCGTGCTCGCCGGGCGGCTCAAGGACATGGTGCTGCGCGGCGCCGAGAACATCTACCCCGGCCTGTACGAGCCCTCGCTGCACCTGCCCGGCGTCGAACTCGCCGTCCTGGTCGGTGTCCCGCGCACCGACGCGCCGGGCGACGAACGGCTGGTCGCCCTCGTCCAGCCGCGCCCCGGCACCGACCCGCACCGGCTGCGCACCGCCCTGCAGGGCCCCCTCGACCGGATGGGTGCCGCCCGGCCGGACGCGCTGCTGTTCGGCGCCGTCCCGCTGGCCGGCCGGTCCCGCAAGCCCGACCGGGCCGCCGCCTCCGCCCACTGCGCACGGGAGTTGACCACGTGACCAGCCCGCCGACCCGAGCCGTCCCCGCCCCGGCCGCCGCCTCCCGGGCCGCCCGCCGCCGCGACCGCCGGGTCTACCTGCACAGCCACCCCGTCCTGTTCGCGCTGCTCTGCGCCACCCGCCGCCGCCCGGTCGTCCGGCTCGGCCGCACCGTCCTGGTGCACGACACCGACGCCTACCGGGAGGTGCTCACCCGCGTCCCGCTCGACCGCACCGCGCCCGGCACCACCGGCGGGGCAGCCGCCGAACTCACCGACGGCGGGCTGCTGTTCGACCAGGAGGGCAGCGAACACCGGGCCGCCCGCCGCGAACTGGCCGGCGACCTCGGCGCCGGCGCGCTCGACCGGATCCGGCCGCACTGGCAGGCCGTCCTCGCCGACCGGGTCCCGGCCCTCGCCACCGGGCGGCTCGAACTCGTCGACCTCGCCCTGGAACTGGCCGGGGTGACGACCGCCGCGCTGACCGGCTCCGACGCCTGCCCGCGCGCCCTCGCCCGGGCCGCCGCCGAGACCGCCGCGGCGGCCGCCGCCGACCACCTGCCCGGCCCGCGCCGCCCCGGCCGCCGGACCGACGCGACCACGGCCGCAACCGGGCTGACCGCCCTGCTCCCCGACCCGCTCGACGCCATGCTCGCCGTCGCCGCCGTCAACACCACGGTGGCCGCCCTCCCCCGGGCCGTCGCCTGGTGCGCCGACGCCGCCCTCTGGCCGACGGTGGACGCCTCGACCGCGCCCCGGCTCGCCGCCGAACTGCTCCGGCTCACCGCCCCCTCGCCGCTGCTCCCCCGGGTGGCCGCCGCCGACGCCACCGTGGCCGGCCGCCCGGTCCGGGCCGGCGACCGGCTGGTCCTGGTCGCCCGGCACGCCGCCCGGGCCCACCGGACCACCCCCGCCCCCGGGCCGGCCGCCGCCCAGGCCGTCTTCGGCGCAGGCCCGCACGCCTGCCCCGGCGCCGGCCTGGCCCGCGCCCAGCTCGCCGACGTCCTGCTCGCCCTGGCCCCGTACCGGCCGGTGGTCACCCGTGCCCGCGTCGACCGCCGCGCCGCCCTGCCCGGCTACGCGGAACTCGCCGTCCGGTCGGGAGCCCGCCGATGCGGATAGCCGTCACCGGCGCCGGCGGCTTCTGCGGCTCGCACGTCGCCCTCGCCGCCGACGCGCTCGGCCTCGACGTGCACTGCTACGGCCGCTCCCCCGGCCCGGTCGGGCGGCACGTCCGCTGGGACGCCACCGAGGGGGCGCCGGACCTCACCGGCACCGACCTCGTGGTGCACTGCGCGGCGGCCGTCGCCGACCTGCCCCCTGGCTCCCCCGGCGAGGCCGGCCAGTACGCCGTCAACGTCACCGGCACCGAACGCCTGATGCGCGCCGCGGCCGGCCGCCCGGTCGTCTGGGTGAGCAGCGCCAGCGTCTACGACCCCCGGACGAGCCGCGAGGGCGTCACCGAGCGCCACCCCACCGAGGGCGGCCACCTCAACGCGTACGGGCGGACCAAGGCCGCCGGCGAACGGATCGCGCTGGCGGCGGGCGCCGTCGTGCTGCGCCCGCGCGCCGTCTACGGTCCGGGCGACCCGCACCTCGCCCCGCAGCTGCTGGCCCGCGCCCGGCGCGGCCTGCTGCTGCTCCCCGGCGGCGACGTCCGGATCAGCCTCACCGCCGTACAGAACCTCGCCGACGCGTGCCTGGCCGCGCTGGGCCTGACCGGCCGGGCCCCCTGGGCCCCGGGCGCGTACAACATCGCCGACGGCCGGTCCTACCGGCGGGACGACGCCGTCCGCCGGGTGCTGGCCGCCCACGGCGTCCGGGCGCGGATCGGCCACGTGCCCGTGCCGCTCGCCCGGCTGGCCGCCCGCACCGGGCGGTTCCCCGGGCTGACGCCCTACGCGGTCGACCAGCTCGCCAACAGCGTCACCCTCGACCTCACCCGGGCCCGCGCCCAGCAGTGGCAGCCGCGCTGGGACCTCGACACGGTGGCGCTCCACCCGCCGGCCCGGGCCGGCTCCCCGGCGGACGACTGACGCCCGCACCCCCGGCGAGGGGGTACGGGCGTCCGTGGGGCCGGTGGGTCAGCTCTTGGCGGCCTTCTTCACCAGGATCACCACCGCGGCGGCGATCCCGACCACCACCAGAAGCTTGAAGGCCAGGCTCAGCAGCGCGCCCACCACGCCGAAGACGAACCCGACGATGTTCCAGGCCAGGATCAGCACCAGCACCGGGACGACGATGTTGCGCACCCACGAGGGCAGCGACTTCCAGAACTCAGCCATGTCCGTTCCTTCTCTCCCCTCGGGCCGGCTGCCGTCCGGTGCCGCATCCCGCTTGCTTTCGATACTTCGATCGTACGGGGGCGCACGTGCCGGAACGAGAGCCAACGGCCCGGAGAGAACCCGGAGATCGCCCTGACCCGGCCCCCGGGGAAAACCCCCGGTAATTCCTTCGTCCCGCCTGCAACCCCGGCCGGGTCCAGACGTCCTGGGGATACAGGGGCATCCGGAACTACCGGTGCACCAGCATCACTTGGGGGGAACCAAGCATGCGTGTCCGTACTGCCACCGCCGTCGCCGCCCTCACGGCCCTGACCCTGACCGCACCGCTCCTGGCCATGTCACCGGCCGTCGCCGCGCCGGCCGTCGCACCGGCCGTCGCACCGGCGATGATCCCGACCGACACCACCCCGGCCGCCTTCGTGCCCACCGGGCTCAAGCGCGTCCTGGACACCCGCGACGCCCAGCGGACGCCGGACCTCCAGCGGCGTCCGCTCGGCCCCGGCGAGAACTACTCGGTGCCGCTCTCCGCCTGGGCGGACGAGGCTCCGCGCGAGCGCCCGGTCGTCCCCACCGACGCGACCGCCGTGATCGTCAACGTGACCGCCACCAACCCCGGCACCGCCGGCCACCTCACCGTCCGCCGGGACGCCGCCCAGCCGGGCGCGCCGCTGACCTCGACCCTCAACTTCAAGGCCGGCGAGACGGTCTCCAACATGATCAGCGTGGCGGTCGACGAGCGTGCGGTCGGCGCCTCGCCGCAGATCAGCGTGTACAACAGCGCCGGCAACACCGATGTCGTGGTCGACGTGGTGGGCTACTACCGGCAGGGTGCCGCGGACAAGTACGAGCCGGTCAGGCCGACCCGGCTGGCCGACACCCGCACCACCGGCGGGAAGGTCGGACAGGGCGGCGTCCTCTCGGTCGACGCCGCGCGCAAGGACCTCGGCGCCGGGGACGCCAAGGCGGTGCTGCTGAACGTCACCGCCGTCACGCCCGGCACCGACGGCCACGTCACCGCGTACCCGTCCGGCTCGGCCCGCCCGGCCGAGGGCTCCAACCTCAACTACGCGGCGGGGCGGACGGTCGCCAACCAGGTGGTCGTCCCGGTCGGCCGCGACGGCAAGGTCGACCTCGCCAACATCGGCGGCCCCACCGACGTGGTGGTCGACCTGATCGGCTTCTACAGCCCCTCGGGCCACGGCCTGTACAGCGCGCTCCGCGAGCAGGGCCGGCTGTTCGACACCCGGGGCCGCGGGGTCGGCCTCCTGCCGTACTCCGCCACGGCGGTGCCGGTGTCCGGCATCGGCTTCATGCCGCCGCACCCGTGGGTGGTCACCCTCAACGTGACCGCGACCGAGCCGACCGCCGCCGGCCACCTGGAGGCGAACGGGGTCGACTCCACCTCGACCGGCACGTCGAACCTCAACTGGACGCCGGGCCGGACGGTCGCCAACGGCGTCACCACCGAGACCGCCGCGGTCCAGGGTTCCGACGGCGCCGTGTGGTTGCGCAACAACGCGGGCTCCACCCACCTGCTCGTCGACGCCACCGGCTACTTCACCACCGGCTGACCGGTCCGGCACCGGTTCCGGCGGTCCGATCCCACGGGGGGACCGGACCGCCGGGCGCGGTCGGGCAAATGTTCGGTCAAGTCCCGCAACCTTTTCCCCACTTGGCGGTCTACCAGGACAGATACCTCCGGCCCGTGCCGGAGGCCACCGTCACACGGGGAGAACACATGCACGCAAGACCCGCCGCCCTCGCCGCGATCACCGCGCTGGTCCTCACCGGGCCCGCCGTCATCGCGGCCCCGGCCGCCGTGGCCGCCCCGGCCGCACCCGCCGCCGCCACGGCCGGCGACCTCACCACCCCGGGCGGCTTCACCGGGATGAGCCCGACCCGGGTCCTGGACACCCGGAACGCCATGTTCGTCCCGAACGGCCAGCAGCGGCCGCTCAACCCCGACGAGTACTACACGACCCCGCTCGTGACGTTCACCTCGCACATGCCGCCGACCACCCACACCGTGGTGCCCGCCGACACGACGGCGGTGGTGGTCAACGTGACGGCGACCAGCCCGACCGCCGACAGCTACCTCACGCTCAGCGCGGCCGGCCACCCCGGTACCGTCCCGGCCACCTCCAGCCTCAACTTCAAGGCCGGCAAGACGGTGTCCAACCTGGTCACCGTCGCGGTGCTCCCCGGCACCACTCCGGCGATCACCGTCTACAACCACGCCGGCACCACCGACGTCGTCCTCGACGTGGTCGGCTACTACCGGGCCGGCGCGACCGACAAGTACGCCCCGCTCACGCCCTCACGGCTGGTCGACAGCCGAAGCGACGGCGGCCGGCTCGGCCAGGACGGCGTCCGTTCGGTCCAGGTCGCCAGGCCCGAGCTCGGCACGGCCGACGCCCGCGCGGTGATCCTCAACGTCACCGCCACCGAGGGTACGGCGGAGAGCTTCCTGGCGGTCTACCCGACCGGCACGGAGCGGCCCTTCGTGGGCTCGAACGTCAACTTCGGTGCGGGGAAGACCGTTCCGAACCAGGTCGTGGTCCCGGTCGGCGCCGACGGGAAGATCGACGTCTACAACCACGTCGGCTCGGTGGACGTCGTCGTCGACCTCGTCGGCTACTACGGCCCCTCCGGCACCGGGCTGTTCAGCGCGCTCGGCACCCCGGTCCGGGCCTACGACACCCGGAGCTCGGCGGCCGTCGAGCCCGGCGGCACCCGTACCGTCCCGGTGGTCCAGGGCCAGGTCGTCGGCGCGGCCCTCAACGTGACCGCCACCGAGCCGACCACCGACGGCCACCTCACGGTGTACCCCGCCGCGGCGGCCCGGCCGGACACGTCCAACCTCAACTTCACCGCCGGACTGACCGTGGCCAACTCCGTCACCACCAGGACCGACGACGGACGCGTCTCGATCTACAACAACGACGGCTACACCCACGTGATCGCCGACCTCACCGGCGTCTTCGTCGCGGGCTGACGCACCGGGGCCGTTCCCCCCGTGCGGGCGCACGGGGGGAACGGCCCTCCGGTCAGACCGGCCAGGTCTCGCCGCGCCAGGCGGCGTCCCAGAACATCCACTCGTACCGCGAGGTGGTGGTGAAGTGCTCCACCACCCGGCGGCGTTCGGCCGGGGAGATCTCCTCGCCGAGCCGGTCGGTGAGCGCGAGCACCCGGCGCACCACGGACTGGAAGGCCTCGTCGCCGTAGGTGGCGATCCACTTGGCGTACAGGGGGTCGGGGGAGCCCTTGGCGAGCAGTTCGTCGCCCACCCGGGCGTAGATCCAGTAGCAGGGCAGCACCGCACCGACCGCCTCGGCGAAGGAGCCGCCGTAGACGGTGGCCAGCAGGTAGCTGGTGTACGCGCGGGTGGTGGGCAGCACCGGCTCGGCGGCGGCCTCCTCGGCGCTGCCGCCGAAGGCGGTCATGAAGTCGGCGTGCATGCCCTGCTCGGCCGCCAGCGCGCCGACCGCGTCGTCGGCGAAGGCCCGCACCTCCTCCTCGCCGGGCGCCTTGGCGGCGCAGACGGCGAGCGCGCGGGCGTAGTCGCGCAGGTAGTGCGAGTCCTGGACGACGAAGTGGCGGAACGCCTCGCGCGGCAGGGTGCCGTCGGTGAGGCCGCCGATGAAGGGGTGGTCGAGGATCTTGGCGTAGACCGGCTCGATCGCCGCCCAGAGTTCTTCCGTCAGGCTCAGGCTCATACCCCGACCCTAACCGGGCGGCCGCCGCCGGCCACGGCTCCGTTCAGTCCTCGGGCGGGGAGAACACCACCAGCACCCGCAGCTCCTCGGTGACGTGGTGGAACCGGTGCGGCACACCCGCCGGGACGTAGACCACCGTCCCGCGGGCCACCGTCGTGGTCTCGTCGCCGACGGTCAACTCGGCCCGTCCGCTGACCACCTGGTAGATCTCGTCCTGGGTGTGCGCGGTCTGCGGGTCGGTGTCGCCGGGGGAGAGCGCGTAGAGGCCGGCGGACATCCGCGGCTCGCGCAGGAAGCGCAGGTAGGCGCCGTCGTTGGCGGCGCGCTCGGCGTCCAGTTCGTCCAGCCGGAACAGCTTCATCGGGGCGCCTTCCTCCTCCGGGTCCGGGTCCTGGGGCATTCAACACCAAACTTGCTCGTCAGGAGCTTCCCCCGCCCCGACGGGCCTGCGACGCTGGCCCCATGAAGGGTTTCGTCATCAAGACACTTATCAACGCGGCCGCGATCTGGGTGGCCGCCTGGATCGTCGCCGGCATCACGCTGACCGGCGACGACTGGCAGCAGAAGAGCCTGACGGTGATCGCCGTGGCGCTGGTCTTCGGCGTCGTGAACTGGCTGATCAAGCCGGTGGTGAAGCTGTTCTCGCTGCCGCTGTTCATCCTCACCCTGGGGCTGATCACCTTCGTCATCAACGCCCTGATGCTCTGGCTGACCTCCTGGGCCTCGGACAAGCTCAACCTGGACTTCCACGTCGACGGGTTCTGGGCCGCGCTGTTCGGCGCGCTGATCATCAGCCTGGTCTCCTGGGGCCTCAACCTGGCGCTCGGCGACGACGACTGAGCCGCCGCGCCCCGCGGCGGCCCGAGCGAACGACCCCGGCGGAGGGGGCCCGCACCCGGTTCCCCACCGGGACGGGCCCCCTCCGAGCACCACCCGAACGGACGCACCCGGCCGCACCGGTGTTTCGGCCCCGGCCGCCTGCGGGAGACTCCCGCACAACGCTCCGGCCACGGAGGTCGCCATGCGCACCCCGCCCCGCCCCGTCGTCAAACGCACCGCGCGGGCGATCCTGCTGGAACTCGACCCGGACGACCCGCACGGTCCGGCCTCGATCGTGCTGATCAAACGCACCAGGCCCGGCTCCCCGCACCCGTACTGGATCACCCCGGGCGGCGGCGTCGAGCGCGGCGACCGCACCGTCGTCGACGCCCTGCACCGCGAGGTCGACGAGGAGCTCGGCGGCAAGGTGGTGGACGTCGTCCCCGCCTTCGTCGACACCGTCAGCCACACGCACCACGACGACGGCACCCTGCTCCACCCGCACGGGGTCAAGGTGCAGCACTTCTTCGCCTGCCGGCTCGCCTCGATGGACCTCGCACGGCGGCACGGGCCCGAGGTGGAGGAGCCCAACGGGGAGTACGAGGTGGTCCGGCTGCCCTTCACCCGGGAGGGCGTCACCTCGGTCAACGTCGTCCCGCCGAGTCTGCGCGCCTACCTGGCGGCCAACATCGAGGGCGTCCGGGCACTCCTGGCCCCGGACCTCGGCTGAGCCCCGCGCGGCCGGGCGGCACGCCCGTCGCCCGGCCCGGCGCCCGGCCCGGCGTTCAGCGCCGGCCGTCCAACGGGCCCGTCCAGCCGGCCGTTCAGTCGGCCGTTCAGCCCGCTGCGAGGTCCCCCACCAGGTCGTGCCGGATCCGCTCCGCCGCCACGCCGGCCCGCAGCAGCACGCCGACCCCGCGCCGGACCATCGCGGCCGGCCCGCTGAGGTACGCGTCCCGGCCGGTCCACGGCCCGAACCGGCCGACGACCTCCGGCAGTTCCCCGGTCAGTGCCCCGCCGCCCGAGGCCCCGTGGCCGGACAGCACCGGGCGCACCGAGAGCCACGGATGGCGCCCGGCCAGCGCGCGCAGGGCCTCCAGGTCGTACAACTCGGCGGCCTGCCGGGCACCGTAGAAGACCTCCACCGACCGTCCGGCCGCGCCGTACTCGGCCACCTCCTCGACCAGCGCGCGGATCGGCGCGATCCCAGTCCCTCCGCCCAGGCAGAGCAGGTCCGCGCCGGACGCGTGGTCGACCGTCATCGCGCCGGCCGCCGGGCCCAGCCGCAGCACGTCCCCGGGCGCGGCCCGGTGGACCAGCGCGTTGCTCACCCAGCCCGCCTGGACGGCCTTCACGTGGAAGGTCAGCAGGCCGTCCGGCCGGGGCGCGGTGGCGAAGGAGAAGTGCCGCCAGACCCGGGGCCACCAGGGCGTCTCCATGCTGGTGTACTGCCCGGCCCGGTAGGGGTACGCCTGGTCGGGCCGGACGGTGATCACCGCGACGTCCCCGGTGCGGCGCTCGTGCCCGACCACCTCGCCCTGCCACCAGGGCGGCGAGGTGCGGGCGGCGTCCTCGGCCGCCTCGATCATGATCGAGGAGACCAGCCGGTACACCCGGCGCCAGGCCAGCTCGGTGTCGGCGTCCCAGCGGCCGCCCGCGTACCGCGCCAGCGCCTGCACCAGGCACTCGCCCACCGGGCCGTAGTGGCCGGTCAGCGTGCCGTACCGGCGGTGTCCGCGGCCGAGCGCGCTCAGGTACGTCCGCAGGCCCTCCGGGTCCCCGGCGCTCCGGGCGGCCATCAGCAGCGCGCGGAAGAGGCGGTCGCGCTGGACGTCCATGGCGGCCGGGAAGAGCGCGCGGACCTCGGGGTGGTGCAGGAAGATCAGCGCGTAGAAGTGCGCGGTGGCCCGGTCGGCGACCGGCTCGACCACCGCCAGACTGGCCCGGATCAGCTCGATGTCCCGTGCGGTGGGCGGCTGTTCGGCGGCGGTGCGCAGGTCGGGCACGGGCGTGGCGGCCTGCGCAGGACGGGTGTCGTCGAGGGTCTGCAGCGCCCAGGCCCGGCTCCAGTTGTCGCCCGGTCCGGCCCAGTTGAGGCCGGGGGCGTGGGTGAACAGCGGCTCGATCACGGGGGTGGGCGGCCCGGCGGGCGTGGACGGCGCCGGAACGGCGGGCGGCTCGGCCGGCGGGTCGGGGATCGCCGCCCTCACCGAGGCCGCAAGCGGGGCCGGGGCGGCGACCGGGGCCGGGGCGGCCAGGCCGACGGGGGCGGGGAGCCCGGACGGCGGCGGGAGGTCCGGCGGGTCCAGCGGCATCGGCGGGAGCACCGTCACGGCGCCCGCCCCGGGAGCCGGCGCAGCCGCCGGCGCGGCGCCCCGGGCCCCGAGCGACGCGAGGTCCGCGGCCGCGGCCTCCGGCACGCCGTCCGGCGCGACGTCCGGCAGACGGCCCGGTGCAACGGCCTGCGGGGTGTCCTGTGCGGGGCCCTGCGCGATGCCCCCTGCGACGCCCGGCGTGGTTTCCGACGCGGGGCCCGGCATCCCGGGGACGGCCGCGACGCCCGCCGAGCCGTGCCCGCTACGGACCAGAAGTGTTCTGCGGGACTTCACCGCAGCGTTTCGAGTACCCAAGAGAATCGTTTCGCCTCCGGCCGGCCTGCGCCACCACCTGGCTTGTCTCCACTGACGCCTAGGCAGCGTGGCACGCCCGAAGTACTCATCCGACAAATCGCGTGAAGCCCGTACACCCGCCCTCCGCACGCGCTACTCTCGCTCGATCTGCGGTCGCCTTGCGTGGCGTCACGGCCACGCAAGGCGATCATCCGCAGGTCACAGCTGGCGCAACAGCATCCCCGGCTGCTCGACGCAGTCCGCCACGAAGCGCAGGAAGCCGCCCGCCGTGCCGCCGTCGCAGACCCGGTGGTCGAAGGTGAACGACAGCTGGGTCACCTCGCGCACCGCCAACTCGCCCTGGTGGACCCAGGGCTTGCCGACGATCCGGCCGACCCCGAGCATCGCCGCCTCGGGGTGGTTGAGGATCGGGGTCGAGCCGTCCACACCGAACACCCCGTAGTTGTTCAACGTGAACGTCCCGCCGGTGAGTTCGGCCGGCGTCAGCGATCCCACCCGGGCCGCCTCGGTCAACCGGCCCAGCTCCGCGCCGAGTTGCTCGGTGGAGAGCAGCTGGGCATCCCGCACCACCGGGACGACGAGACCGCGTTCACCCTGCGCCGCGAAGCCCAGGTGCACCGCGGAGTGCCGCAGGATGCCGGAACCGTCTTCCGTCACACTGGAGTTGAGCTCGGGGAAGCGCGCCAGCGCGACCGTGCAGATCCGCGCGAGCAGCGCCAGCACGCTCACCTTCGGCCCCGGGGTGGCATTCAACTGCCGTCGCAGCGCCATCAGTTCGGTGGCATCGGCGTCCACCCAGCAGGTCGCCGCCGGGATCTCCCGGTGGCTGCGGGTGAGCTTCTCGGCCACCGCCCGGCGCAGCCCGCGCAGCGGGACGACGCCCTCCACGGCGGCCGCCGGTGCCGGTGCGGCCGGGGCGGCGGGCACGGCCCGCGCCGCGACCGCCCGTTCGACGTCCGCACGCAGGATCAGCCCGTCCGGGCCGCTGCCGGTGACCGACAGCAGGTCGATCCCCTGCTCCCGGGCCGCCCGCCGCACCAGCGGCGAGATCACCGGCACGACCACCGGAGCCGCCGGAACCACGGGAGCCGCAGGTGCCACCGGGGCAGCTGGGGCAGCCAGGGCAGCGGCAACGGCGGAACCGGCCGGAACCCCCACCCGCCGCCGGCGGCCGCCCCGGTCCGGCTCCGCGACGCCGTACCCGACCAGCGGCCGCTCCACCTCACCGGCGAGCGTCGCCGCGACGAGCGGCTGCTCGCCCTCCCCGGGCGCCACCGCGACGGTCACCAGCGGCGCGCCGACCGCCACCTCCTCGCCCGGCTCGCCGTACCGGGCGGTGACCACCCCGCCGTACGGGCAGGGCACCTCGACCACGGCCTTGGCGGTCTCCACCTCCACCACCGGCTGGTCGACCGCGATCACGTCACCGACCTCGACCATCCAGCGGACCACCTCCGCCCCGGTGAGGCCCTCACCGAGGTCGGGCAGGGTGAACTCGCGCACGACGGGCATCATCCTCAGTCCTCCCACTGCAGCCGGGCGACCGCGTCCAGGATCCGGTCCACCCCGGGCAGGTGGTGGTGCTCAAGCATGGGCGGCGGGTAGGGGATGTCGAAGCCGGTGACCCGCAGCACCGGGGCGGCCAGGTGGTGGAAGCAGCGCTCGGTGACCCGGGCGGCGATCTCCGCGCCGGTGCCGCCGAAGCCGCTCGCCTCGTGCACCACCACGGCCCGGCCGAGGGAGCGGACCACCCGGCAGACCGTCTCGTCGTCGAACGGCACCAGGGTGCGCAGGTCCAGCACCGCGAGGTCCCAGCCCTCGGCCTTCGCCGCCTCCGCCGCCTCCAGGCAGACCGGCAGCGAGGGCCCGTAGGTGATCAGCACCGCGGACGTCCCGGTGCGCCGCAGCACGGCCCTGCCGATCGGCTCGACCGGCGCCGACGGGTCGAACCCGTCCTTGCCCCAGTAGAGCCGCTTGGGCTCCAGGAAGACCACCGGGTCGTCGGAGGCGATCGAGGCCCGCAGCAGCCCGTACGCGTCGGCCACCGTGGCCGGGGTGACCACGTGCAGGCCGGGGGTGGCGGTGTAGTACGCCTCGGAGGCGTCGCTGTGGTGCTCGACGCCGCCGATCCCGCCGCCGTAGGGGATCCGGACGGTGATCGGCAGCGGGAGCCTGCCGGCCGTGCGGTTGCGCATCTTGGCGACGTGCGAGAAGAGCTGCTCCAGCGCCGGGTAGGCGAAGGCGTCGAACTGCATCTCGACCACCGGGCGCAGCCCGTACATCGCCATGCCGATCGCGGTGCCGAGGATGCCCGCCTCGGCCAGCGGGGTGTCCAGGCAGCGGTCCGGGCCGAACTCGGCGGTCAGCCCGTCGGTGATCCGGAAGACGCCGCCGAGCGCGCCGACGTCCTCGCCGAGCACGTGCACGGCCGGGTCCTCGCGCAGGGAGTCGCGCAGCGCCGCGTTGAGCGCCTGCGCCATGGTGGCGGTGCGCGAGGAGACAGCTGTCTGGTTCATCGGTCGTGCACCTCGGCCTCGGCGGCCAGCTCGGCGGACAACTGGGCGGCCTGCTCGCGCAGTTGCGGGGTGGGCTCGGCGTACACGTGGGCGAACAGGGCCATCGGGTCCAGTTCGGCGTCGGCGTGGAACTCGGCCCGCATCCGGGCCGCCAGCGCCTCCGCCTCGTCGGCCGCCTCCTGCACCAGTGCGTCGTCCAGCACGCCGAGGGCGCGCAGGTCGCGCTCCATCAGCAGGATCGGGTCGTGCTCCCGCCAGGCCGCCACCTCGGCGTCGTCCCGGTAGCGGGTGGCGTCGTCGGCGTTGGTGTGCGCCTCGGCCCGGTAGGTGAGCGCCTCGACCAGGGTCGGGCCGCCGCCGGTCCGGGCCCGCTCGACCGCCTCGGCGAGCACGCCGTGCACGGCGGGCGCGTCGTTGCCGTCCACCAGCCGGCCCGGCATGCCGTAGCCGACGGCCTTGTGCGCCAGGCTGGGCGCGGCCGACTGCGCGGTGAGCGGGACGGAGATCGCGTACCCGTTGTTCTGCACCAGGAAGACGACGGGGGCCCGGAGCACCGCGGCGAAGTTCAGCGCCTCGTGGAAGTCGCCCTCGCTGGTGCCGCCGTCGCCGAGCAGCGCCAGCGCGACGACCGGGTCGCCGGCGAGCTTGGCGGCGTGCGCCAGCCCGACGGCGTGCGGGGCCTGGGTGGCCAGCGGGGTGCAGAGCGGGGCGGTGCGGGTCGCGCGGGGGTCGTACCCGGTGTGGGCGTTGCCGCGCAGCAGGGTGAGCGCCTCCAGCGGGTCGACCCCGCGGGAGACCACCGCGAGGGTGTCGCGGTAGCTGGGGAACAGCCAGTCGCGCTCGCCGAGCGCCAGCGCGGCGGCGACCTGGCAGGCCTCCTGGCCGGTGGAGGCCGGGTAGACGGCGAGCCGGCCCTGCTTGGTCAGGGTGGTGGCCTGCTGGTTGTAGCGGCGGCCGACCACCAGGCGGCGGTACAGCTCGCGCAGCAGCGCGGGGTCGTACTTCTCCAGCTCGGGAGTACCGAGCACGCGGACCGGTGAGGCGTCCGGGAGCAGCGGCGCCGGATCGGTGCGCGGGGCGGTCGCCCCGGGCAGCCAGCCGGGCACCGCCGTGCGGTGTCTGTGGTCGAGAACGGTCATCTCGGGGCACCTCCAGGGGTGGCGGGGGCTCCCTACCGATTGTTCGGTCGTCTGTTCATCTTGACCAGAAGCGTGACAAGGTGCTGGACAATCGGCCCGGGCGGCGGTCGACTGGTGGCAGTGCGTCCAATCAGTGAGGGTGGGGGGTCATGTCGGCTGAACAGACGTCCAGACTCGACCGTGTCGACCGGGCGATCCTGCGGCTGTTGCAGCAGGACGGTCGCGCCTCGATCCGCTCGGTGGCCGAGCGGGTGCACGTGTCCCGGGCGAATGCGTACGCCCGGATATCCAGGATGGTCGAGGACGGCGTCATCCGCGGCTTCACCGCCCGGGTCGACCACGAGAAGGCGGGTCAGGGCGCGTCCGCGTACGTCACCCTGAAGATCGTCCAGAACTCCTGGCGGACGGTCCGCGAGCAGTTGCTGGCGCTGCCCGGGGTCGCCCACATCGCGCTGGTCGGCGGTGACTTCGACGTGCTGCTGCTGGTGCACACCGCCGACAACCACGCCCTGCGGGAGCTGGTCCTGGGCAGCATCCAGTCCATCCCGCAGGTGCTCGGCACCCGCACGATGCTGGTCTTCGAGGAGACCGACCAGGTCCCCCCGGACTGAGCGGGGCCTACCGCGCCCGCAGCCCGTCGAACGCCAGGTGGACCACCGCGTCGGCGACGCCGTCGGCCGCCTTCAGGCCCGGCCGGTACCACTCCACGATCGAGTTGATCATGCCGAAGAGCAGCCTGGTGGCCAGCCGGGGCTCGACGTCCGCCCGCAGGGCGCCGTCCGCGACGGCCGCCCGCAGCAGCTCGGCGACCTGGTGGTCGAACTCCCGGCGCCGCTCCAGCGCCCACTGCTCGGTGGCCGTGTTGCCGCGCACCCGCAGCAGCAGGGTGACGTACGGCAGCTCCGCCAGCAGCACCTCGGCGGTCCGCCGCACCACGTGCTCCAGCCTCTCCACGGCCGGCCCCGCCACCGCGGCCGGCTCGGCGAGGATGCCGAACAGCCCGTCCAGCGCCCGCCCGACGGCGAGCCGGAGCAGCTCCTCCTTGCCGCGCACGTGGTGGTAGATCGAGGACTTGGAGATGCCCGCCGCCCGCGACAGGTCCTCCATCGAGGTCCCGTCGTATCCGCGCTCGTTGAAGACGTCGACGGTCACCGCGAGCAGCGACTCCACGGTGTAGGCGGTGCGCGTGGTGTGATCGGCCATCCTCCGAGTATCCCCGCCCCCACCCGGCCGGGTGCGCCCGGGTCGGCCGGTACCGGGCGGCGGTGACGCCGCACCGGGTTGGTCCACACCAACCGGACGGCCGCACACTCTAGAATTCGGCGGACGATCGTCCAAGGCCAGCAGGGTGGGAGCATGAGCGCAATACCGGCAGTCGCCTCCGACGTGCCCGAGCAGCGCAGCGACGAACCGGGAACCGGGGCGGCGGCCGGCTGGCGCGGGCGGGTCCGCGCCCTCGTGGTCCGGTTCGGGCCGGCCGTCTGGTGCTACGCGGTCCTCAAGCTGCTCGGCTTCACCGTCTTCATGAAGCTGCTCTCCTTCTCCGGCGACTACCTCAAGAAGCACCCCCGCTTCGGCGGGGGCGCCAACCCGTGGGACGTGCTGGCCAGCTGGGACGGCTGGTGGTACCAGCAGATCGCCGAGAACGGCTACCACCCGGCGCTGATCCCGGTCCCCAACGGCCTCCCCGGCTTCACCATCGAGCAGAACTCGGCCGCCTTCTTCCCGCTCTACCCCGGCCTGATGCGGCTGGTCTCGGACACCACCGGGCTCGGCCTGTACGGCGCCGGGATGCTGGTCTCGGTGGTGGCCTCGCTGTTCGCCGCCGCCGGCATCTACGCCGTGGTGGACCGGATGGCGGGGCAGCGGGCCGGTGTGATCGCGGCCGGGCTCTGGGCGATCGCCCCGGGCTCGGGCGCCGAGTGGGCCGTCTACTCCGACTCGCTCTTCGTCGCGCTGGCCGCCTGGGCCTGCTACTGCGTGATGAGCAGGCAGTGGGTCGCGGCAGGCCTGATCGCCCTGGTCGCGGGGCTCAACCGGCCGACCGCGGCGGCCCTGATCGGCGCCGTCGGCCTGGCCGCGCTGGTGGAGCTGTTCCGGCGGGAGAGCGGCGTCGTCCGCCCGCTGGCCGCGATGCTGCTGGCCCCGGTCGGGCTGCTCGGCTACGTCGGCTGGGTCGGCTGGCGGGTGGACGACTGGGGCGGCTACTTCAAGCTCCAGCACGACGCCTGGCTGCACTACTTCGACTTCGGCCAGGGCACCTTCTACGCGATCCGCGGCGTGCTGCTGGGCCGGACGGACTACCCGTTCGCCTGGCCGACGACCGACCTGCTGGCCACCCTGATCGTGCTCACCCTGCCGGTGCTGATCGTGCTGCTGGTCCGGCTCCGCCCGCCGCTGGTGCTGACCGCCTACACCCTGGCCACCATCGTCTCGGTGCTCGGCAGCCTGGGCATCTTCGGCAACACCTCGCGCTACCTGCTGCCGGCGTTCCCGCTGCTCATCGCGCTGGCGGTGGCGATGCGCAAGCTCAGCTGGCCGGTGCTGGCCGCGGTGCTCGGCGCCGGCGCGCTGGCCTCCGGCTGGTACGGCGGGTACGTGATCTTCGAGCTGGGCATCCCGTAGGCCGCGGCCGAACGACTCCTGCGGGGGCGCGTCCACTCCGGACGCGCCCCCGTCCGTTTCCCCGGCTCCGGCCCCGGCCCCCTGAACCCGTCCGGAACCCGTCCGGAACTCCGGTCGGGCATACCCTCTTGAGCCGACCGATCGTTCGGTTACTCTGTGACGTGTCCCGTCCTCCCCTCTGAGGAGCGCACACCATGTCCGCAGCGGTCACCCACCCCCTCGTCGCCGAGCTGGTCGAACGCCACCAGGCCACCCTGGACGCCGCGCTCGCCGCCGCCGCGAAGCGCGACTACTGGTCGCCCTACCCCGAGTTCCCGAAGGCGTACGGCGAGAGCGGCGCCGCGGACGGCAAGGCCGCCTTCGAGGCCCTGCTGAACAAGCCGTTCGCCCTCGACGGCCACCCCGCCGACGGTGACCTGGTCGGCGGCGAGGCCTCCCCGTACGGCGTCGAGCTGGGCATCGGCTACCCGCACGCCGAGCCGGACGCGCTGATCGCCGCGCTGACCGCCGCCCGACCCGGCTGGGCCGCCGCCACCCCGCTCGACCGCGCCGCCGTCTGCCTGGAGATCCTCGGCCGGATCAACGCCCGCTCGCACGAGTTCGCGCACGCGGTGATGCACACCACCGGCCAGGCGTACGGCATGGCCTTCCAGGCCGGCGGCCCGCACGCCCAGGACCGCGGCCTGGAGGCCGTCGCCTACGCGTACGCCGAGCAGACCCGGCTGCCGCGGCAGGCCGGCTGGACCAAGCCCCAGGGCAAGCGCGACCCGCTGGTGATGACCAAGGACTTCACCGTCGTCCCGCGCGGCCTCGCGCTGCTGATCGGCTGCAACACCTTCCCCACCTGGAACGGCTTCCCGGGCCTGTTCGCCTCGCTGGCCACCGGCAACCCGGTGCTGGTCAAGCCGCACCCGCGCGCCATGCTGCCGCTCGCCCTCACCGTCGCGATCGCCCGCGAGGTGCTCGCCGAGGCCGGCTTCGACCCCAACCTGGTCTGCCTGTCCGCCGAGCACGAGGGCGGCACCGTCGCCCAGACGCTCGCCGTGCGCCCCGAGATCAAGCTGATCGACTACACCGGCTCCACCGCCTTCGGCGACTGGCTGGAGGAGCACGCCCGGCAGGCCGAGGTCTACACCGAGAAGGCCGGCGTCAACACCGTCGTCATCGACTCCACCGACGACTACAAGGGCATGCTGGGCAACCTGGCCTTCTCGCTCTCGCTGTACAGCGGCCAGATGTGCACCACCCCGCAGAACCTGCTGATCCCGCGCACCGGCGTCGACACCGACCAGGGCACCAAGTCCTACGACGAGGTGGTGACCGACCTCGCCGCCGCGATCGAGGGCCTGCTCTCCGACGACGCCCGCGCCGCCGCCCTGCTCGGCGCCGTGGTCAACCCCGGCGTGCTCCAGCGCACGGTGGCCGCCGCCGGCGGCGAGTACGGCGAACTCGCGCTCGCCCCGCGCGTGGTGACCTCGCCCGAGTTCCCCGCCGCGACCGTCCGCACCCCCGCGCTGGTCAAGCTGGACGCCGACAAGCCGGACGACCGGGCGGTCTTCCGCAGCGAGTGCTTCGGCCCGGTCTCCTTCGCCGTCGCGGTCGAGTCCACCGCCGCCGCGGTCGAGTTGCTCCGCGACACGGTCCGCACCCAGGGCGCGATGACCGCCTCCGGCTACACCACCTCGCCCGAGGTCGAGACCGCCCTGGTCGAGGCCGCCCTCGACTCCGGCGTCTCGCTCTCGCTCAACCTCACCGGCGGCGTCTTCGCCAACCAGACCGCCGCCTTCTCCGACCTGCACGGCACCGGCGCCAACCCGGCCGCCAACTCCGCGTACTGCGACGGCGCGTTCGTCGCCAACCGGTTCCGCACCGTCGAGGTCCGCCGCCACGCCTGAGGCACCGGGCCCACGGGCCCGGCTCCGGGCCCCGGCGGCACGACGCCGGGGCCCGGAGATTCACAGCCCCGCCCCGGGCGGCGATGATGGAGGCCGGAAGAACGCCGAGATCGGCGTCCAACCTCCGTCCGACCACCGGGAGCTGACACATGACCGCCAAGCAGACCGTCACCGACGTCCTGATCGTCGGCGCCGGACCGACCGGGCTGCTGCTGGCCGGAGACCTGGCCGCCGCCGGGATCCGGGTCACCGTCCTGGAGAAGCGCGGCGCCGAGTCCAACCTCACCCGGGCCTTCGCCGTGCACGCCCGCACCCTCGAAATGCTGGACGCCCGCGGCCTGGCCGACGAGCTCATCGCCACCGGCGTCCCGCTCGGCTCGCTGCGGCTCTTCAACAAGCTCCGGATCGACCTCGGCAGCCTGCCGACCCGGTTCCCGTTCGTCCTGATCACCCCGCAGTCGAACACCGAACGCCTGCTCCAGGAGCGCGCGGTCAAGGCCGGCGCGACCATCCTGCGCGGCGCCGAGGTCACCGGGCTGCGCCAGGACGCCGAGGGCGTCACGATCGAGACCGTGGAGGACGGCGCCACCGCCACCCACCGGGCCCGCTACGCGGTCGGCACCGACGGCGTCCACTCCACCGTCCGCGACCTGCTCGGCATCCCCTTCCCCGGCGAGTCCGTGGTCAACTCCGTGGTGCTGGCCGACGTCCGGCTGGAGCGCGCCCCCGACGAGGTGGTCACCGTCGGCGCCACCGACGACGGCTTCGCCTTCCTCGCGCCGTTCGGCGACGGCTGGTACCGGGTGATCGCCTGGGACCGGCACGACCGGCACCCCGACGGCACCCCGCCGCCGCTGGAGCGGATCGCCGAGATCACCCGCAACACCATCGGCGAGGACTACGGCCTGCACGACGCCCGGTGGAGCTCCACCTTCCACAGCGACGAGCGGCAGGCCCCCAACTACCGCTCCGGCCGGGTCTTCCTGGCCGGCGACGCCGCGCACTGCCACTCCCCGGCCGGCGGCCAGGGCATGAACACCGGCCTCCAGGACGCCGCCAACCTCTCCTGGAAGCTCGCCGCCGCCCTCCGGGGCCGGGCCACCGACGCCCTGCTCGACACCTACCAGACCGAGCGGCACCCGGTCGGGAAGACGGTGCTGCGCAGCTCCGGCGCGCTGGTCCGGCTCGCCCTCGCCCACTCGGCGCCCACCCGGGCCCTGCGCGGCGCCCTCACCACCGTCGCCGAGCACCTCGACGTGGTCACCGAGCGCGGCGCGAAGATCATCTCCGGCATCGGCATCCGGTACGGCGCCCCCAAGGACGCCCACCCGCTGGTCGGCCGGCGCGTCCCGGACCTTCGGCTCACCGGCCTGGAGCAGCCCCGCGAGGACGGGCCCGCCGCGCCCGAGCGGCTCTACGAGGCACTGCGCGCGGGGAAGTTCGTGCTGGTCAGCAATGACGAGCTGTCCGCCGCCGACCCGTGGGCGGACCGCGTGGTCACCGCCGCCCCGGCCGATCCGCACGGCAAGCTGCGCGACACCGTCCTGCTGATCCGCCCCGACGGCTACGCCGCCTGGGCCGCCGTCGACCCCGGCCGCGGCGAGCTCCGCGCCGCCCTCGCCGAGTGGCTCGGCGCCCCCGCCGACGCCTGACGTCCGGCCCGCGGGCGCGGGGCCCGGCCCCTCATGGGGCGGCCCCGCGCCCGCACCGGCTCAGGCCTTCGCCTTCTCGTAGTGCCGCGCCGCCTTGGCCCGGTTCCCGCACACCGCCATCGAGCACCACCGCCGCCGCCCGTTCTGCGACGTGTCGAAGAAGTGCAGGATGCAGGCCTCGTGCGCGCACTTCTTGATCCGGTGCGCCCCCTGGCCGAGCAGGCCGAGCAGGTCGTCCGCCGCCAGCCAGGCCGCCAGCCACTGCGGCCGGTCCACCTCGACCTGCTCGGTCGGCCCCTGCGGACCGAGCTCCCGCCGCAGCCGCCCGTGCCGCAGCACCTCGTTCAGCCCGGCCACCGCCACCGCCCCGGGCGCACCGTGCTCGTCGAGGTCGCGGACGACCGCCGCCAGCGCGTCCCGCGCCTCCAGCAGGGGGCCGAGCCCGGAGTCGTCGGCCCCGCAGCGCCCGGCCAGCCCGGCGGAGGAGAGCCAGATCCCGTAGCCGTCGGGTCCGGCCAGCAGGTCGTTGACCGGCGTGCCCGCCCATCGGGTGTTCAGCAGGTCCAGCGAGAGCGGTTCGCCGAGCAGCGGGCGCGGGTCCCGCGGGTCTGCTTTCCGGTCCGTCATCGGTTCTCCCTCGGTCGCGCCCGGTACCCGATTCTACGTCCGGCCCGGTCTGCCCCGAATTCGCCCGGAAGGGGCCGGACCGCCCCGACCCGAGTTCCGGCCGGGCATACGGCCGGGCATCCCGCCAGGTACGCGATCCGGCATGCAGTCAGGTATGCAGTCAGGATTTGCCGTCAGGTTTGCGGCCGGAATTCCGGCCTTTAACTGTATGGAGCAGCCTCCATTCGGTTCTCCACAGTTGACTGTTTTTTAGCAACGGATTGCTTGACCATGAGCCAATTACCGCACTCCTTCTGACATGTTCTAGCCAGCGTCTCACCCCAGCGACGCCCTGGCCCCTGCCGGCCCCCACACGCCGGCCAGAGGAGGATTCCGTGCGCCCCCGCTCCCTTGCCCTTGCCGCGGCCCTTGCCGTCCTGCCGCTGACCGCCGTCTCGCTCGGCGTCACCGCCGCCCAGGCGGCCCCGAACCCCAACGCCGCCGCGCCCCGCGTCTCGCTGCCGAACACCGTGACCCCCGCGGTGGCCCACTCCGAGAAGAAGGGCGACGTCCCCGCCGACCAGCAGCTCTCCGTGGCGGTCAGCCTCAAGCTGCGCAACACGGCCGAGCTGGACCGCTTCCTCACCGCGGTCGCCACCCCCGGCACCCCGGAGTACGGCCGCTACCTGACGCCGCAGCAGTTCACCGAGCGCTTCGGCCCGACCCAGGCGGGCGTCGAGCAGGTCAAGGCGTACCTCGCCGCCCAGGGCCTGACCGTCGGGAGCGTCAGCGACAACCGCCAGGTGGTCAACGCGCACGGCACCGCCGAGCAGATCGCCAAGGCGTTCGGCACCCACGAGAGCGCCTACGTCGACCCGCAGCAGCAGCGCACCTTCTTCGCCAACGACGCCGCCGCGTCCGTCCCGGCGGATCTGGCCGACGTGGTGCAGGGCATATCCGGCCTGAACAACCACACCGTCCGGACCACCCGGAACGTGAAGCCGGGCACCACGCCGAACGCGACCACCGCCGCCCCGAGCGGCTTCGGCCCGGGCCAGTACAACGGCGCCTACAACCTCGACAAGACCGGCGCCGACGGCACCGGGGTCACCGTCGCCCTCTGGGAGTTCGACGGCTACAGCTCCACCAACCTGAAGACGTACGACTCGCAGTACGGCCTGACCGGCCCGGCCGTCTCCACCGTCTCGGTCGACGGCGCCAACTACGACTCCAAGCCGGGCGAGGGCCAGGGCGAGGTCGAGCTGGACAGCGAGATCGTCCGCGGTGTCGCCCCCAAGGCGACCCAGCTGGTCTACGAGGCCCCCAACAGCGACCAGGGCGAGATCGACATGGCCGCCCAGATCGTCGCCGACAACCGGGTCTCGGTCATCTCCATCTCGTGGGGCTCCTGCGAGCCCGACACCACCGCCTCCTCGATGACGGCGGTCGACAACTCCTTCAAGCAGGCCGCCGCCCAGGGCATCTCAATCTTCTCGGCCTCCGGCGACGACGGCTCCCGCGACTGCACCCGCTCCACCAGCGGCTCCACCGTCAAGGCGGTCGACTTCCCGGCGTCCAGCCCGCACCAGACCGGCGTCGGCGGCACCAACCTCAAGGTCTCCGGCAACGCCTACTCCTCGGAGAGCGCCTGGAGCACCGCCGGCGGCGGCGTCTCCACCGTCTTCGCCAAGCCGAGCTGGCAGACCGGCACCGGTGTGAGCGGCACCATGCGCACCGTCCCGGACGTCTCCTCCAACGCCGACCCGGCCAGCGGCTTCGCGATCTACACCACCGGCGGCTGGCAGGTCTACGGCGGCACCAGCGCCGCCGCACCGCTCTGGTCCGGCTACGCCGCCCAGTTCAACCAGAAGGCCAAGGCCGCCGGGCAGCCGGTCCTCGGCGAGGCGAGCCCGAAGCTGTACGCGGTCGCCAACAGCAGCAGCTACGGCACGACGTTCCACGACGTCACCACCGGCAAGAACCAGGACTTCTCCACCAAGGCCGGGTACGACCAGGTCACCGGCTGGGGCAGCCCGATCGCGGACGCCCTGAACACCGCGCTGCTCGGCGGCACCACCCCGCCGCCGTCCGGCGGCTGCACCCCGGCCCAGCTGATCGGCAACGGCGGCTTCGAGACCGGCACCGCCGCGCCGTGGACGGCGTCCAGCGGCGTGGTCGACAACGGCACCGGTGAGGCCGCGCACGGCGGCTCCTGGAAGGCCTGGATGGACGGCTACGGCAGCGCCCACACCGACACCCTGTCGCAGACCGTCTCGATCCCGGCCGGCTGCAAGGCCACCCTCTCGTTCTGGGTGCACGTCGACACCGCCGAGACCGGCAGCACCGCGTACGACAAGCTGACCGTCCAGGCCGGCTCGACCACGCTGACCACCCTGTCGAACGCCAACGCGGCCACCGGCTTCGTCCAGAAGTCCTTCGACCTCTCGGCCTTCGCCGGCCAGACGGTGACGGTCAAGTTCACCGGCACCGAGGACTCCTCGCTGAAGACCAGCTTCGTGATCGACGACGCCGCGCTCAACGTCTCCTGACCACCCCACCCCCACCCCGCCGGGGCGGTCCCGCAGAGGGACCGCCCCGGCGGCGTGTTTCCACAGTGTTTCCGGATCGCTAACCCTGTGGTCGAACACTCGTGACTACTGTCATACGCACGACTGATGACGTAGCCTCTCGACCGTGCATAGGGTTCCCCACAGCTCGGTGAAGCCGCTGACGGCGCGCCTCGGCGCCGGACCGGTTGCGCCGAACCCGCCTGCTGGGGAAGGTAACCGAATGGGCTCGCAAAACCCCCAGGACGCCCGGCTGCGGCTGGTCGGCCCGCGCCCCGGTGCGCCCGCACCCGCCGCCGCGCCGGTCCCGCCCGCCGCACCGGTCCCGCCCGCTGCTCCGGTCCCGCCCGCCGCTCCGGCACCCGTCCCGGCACCCGCCGCCGCAGCGGCCGCCGCCGGCCGCCCCGCGCCGGCCGGGGGCTTCGCCGACGCCCTGAACCTGGCGATCGAGGCCAGCGGCCTGAGCCTGGACCGGATCCGCGCCGCCCTCGCCCAACGTGGGGTCAGGGTCAGCGTCACCACTCTGAGTTACTGGCGCCGCGGCCGCAGCCAGCCCGAACGGGCCAGCTCGCTGCGCGCCGTCCTCCTGCTGGAGGAGCTGCTCGGCCTGCCGCACTCCACCCTGTCCGCGCTGCTCGGCCCGCCCCGCCCGCGCGGCCGCTGGGCCGCCGCCGCCACCACCGCACACCTGCGGCTGGAGGACATCTGGCCGGGCGAGCAGAAGATCGCGGACGTGTTCGCCGAGCTGGACGCCCCGCCGGCCGGCGAGCTGGAGCGGCTCTCCATCCACGACTCGTACTACGTGGACTCCGAGCGGCGCGGCAACCTGCTGCGGATGCGCCAGGTCGTCCGCGCCACCGTCGGCGGGGTGGCCCGCTGCCTGGTCGTGCACATGGCCGACGAGGAGGCCTCCGGCTGCCCGGAGATCACCGCGGTCCGGCACGGCCGGCTCGGCCGGGTCCGCCGCCGCCCGGAGGCCGGGCTGGTGGTCGGCGAGATCATGCTGGACCGCCCGCTCGCGCTCGGTGACAGCACGGTCTTCGAGTACGAGGTGGAGATCCCGTCGGGCGGTGCCCCGACCATGGAGTACAGCCGCCGCTTCGCGGTCCCGGTCCGCGAGTACGTGCTGCAGGTGCACTTCGACCCGGCGGCCGTGCCCGCCCACTGCGAGCGTTACGACCGCGCCCCGGGCGCGGAGGTCGACCGCCGCCGTGAGCAGCTCTGGATCGGCGCCTCGGCCAGTGCCCACGTGCTCGCCCCCGACCAGCAGCCCGGCCTCGTCGGCATCCGCTGGGAGTGGGAGTAGTCCCGACCGCGCCCCCGGCGCCCGTGCGACGCCGGGTCCGCGAGCTTTCTTGTCATGTTACCGACACTTCACCCCTAACCCCTTCGTGCCCGCGTGTCGGTTGACGCCCTCATTATCTAACCCCTAACCTCAATAGAGACGGTTAGATCCCGGCGTCCGCGGACGTCCGAGCCACGGGAGTGATCAGGCATGTCCAGCACCATCACCAGCACCCTGCAGACCGGCCACGTGGGCCTGAACGTGACCGACCTCGACCGCTCGGTGGCCTTCTACCGGCGCGCCCTCGGCCTGGAGCTGGTCAACGAGGGCACCGACCCGGACCGCCGCTTCGCCTTCCTGGGCCGCGACGGCCGGCTGCTGATCACGCTCTGGCAGCAGAGCACCGGTACCTTCGCCGGCTCCGCGCCCGGCCTGCACCACCTCTCCTTCCAGGTCGACTCGCTGGACGAGGTCCGCGCCGCCGAGCAGGTGCTGCGCGAGCTGGGCGCCGAGTTCGCGTACGAGGGCGTCGTCCCGCACCGCGAGGGCTCGGCCTCCGGCGGGATCTTCTTCACCGACCCGGACGGCATCCGGCTGGAGGTCTACACCCCCAAGGGCGTGGACGAGACCGAGGCCACCGCCCCCACCGAGTCCGCCCCGACCTGCGGTTTCTTCTAGAACCCGGCCCGACCCGGGCCACTCACCCCGCCAGCACAGGAGGCACGCCATGACCGGCAGCACGCCGTACCACCCGGGCGAGCGCGCGGTGCAGGCCCGGGCCGGCCGCAGCGACCGGGCCGACCACTCGGGCCGCGCGATCGGCGGCACCATCCCCGCCGTGGCCGCCCGGTTCCTGGCCGAGCGGCGGATCCTGGTGGTGGGCGCCGCCGACGCCGACGGCAGGCTCTGGGCCACCCAGCTCACCGGCGAGCCCGGCTTCCTCCAAGCCCCCGACGAGCGGACCCTCGCGGTGGCGGCCCGCCCGGCCGGGGACGACCCGCTGGCCGCCGTCCTGGCCGGGCCGGCCGAGGTCGGCACCATCGCACTGGACCCGGCCGGCCGGCGCCGGATGCGGCTCAACGGCCGCTCCGCACCGGACGGCCGGGGCGGCCTGGTGATCGCCGCCGACCAGGTGTACGCCAACTGCCCGAAGTACATCCAGCGCCGCAGCCCGCTGGTGCGGCCGGCCGCGGGCACCCCGCACGCGGTGGCCTCCGGACCGGCCCTCTCCACCGCCCAGCAGCTGGCGGTGGCCACCGCCGACACCTTCTTCGTCGCCACGGCCGGCCCGGACGGAAGGGTCGACGCCTCGCACCGGGGCGGCAACCCCGGCTTCCTCCGGGTGCTCGGACCGGACCGGCTCAGCTGGCCCGAGTACGCCGGCAACAGCATGTTCATGACCCTCGGCAACCTGGAGCTCGACCCGCGCGCCGGGCTGCTGCTGCCGGACTTCGAGACCGGAGGGGCGCTGCTGATCACCGGCGAGGCCCGGACCGACTGGTCCGAGCAGGCCGCGGCCGGCCTGCCGGGCGCCGAGCGGGTGGTCGACCTCACCGTCACCGGCGTCCTCGAACTGGCCGACGCCACTCCGCTGACCTGGACCGACCCCGAGTACTCGCCCGCCAACCCGCCCGCCGCCGCCTGACCCGGCGTCCGGCCCGCCGCAGCGGCGGCAGGTCACCGCGGCGGGCGTCCCGACATCCAGTGGAAGAGCCCCATCGCGACGCTGGTCGCCAGGTTGAAGCTGGAGACCCCGGGCTGCATCGGCACCGCGACCAGCCGGTCGGCGCGCGCCTTCAGCTCGTCCGAGACCCCGTGGCGCTCGGTGCCGAAGGCGAGCAGCGCGTCGTCCGGGAAGGCCACCGTCCGCACGTCCGCCCCCTCCGGGTCCAGGACGTAGAGCGGGCCGTCCGGGAGCTCCGGCAGCGCCAGCCGCTCGACGGCGGTGGCGAAGTGCAGGCCGGCGCTGCCCCGGACCACCGTCGGGTGCCAGGGGTCCAGGTCGCCGGTGGTCACCACGCCGGTGGCCCCGAAGCCGGCCGCCAGCCGGATCACCGCGCCGACGTTGCCCAGGTTGCGCGGGTTCTCCAGCAGCACGACCGGCGCCGTCCGGGGCTGCCGGGCGAGCGCGGCCAGGTTGGAGCCGGTGGTGGGCCGGGCGGCCAGCGCGATCACGCCGGTCGGGTGCAGCCGCGGGACCAGCGCCCGCAGCTCCGCCTCCGGCAGCTCGGCCGCCAGGCCGTCCAGGGCGGGCACCACGTCCGCGGCCAGCTCGGCGGCGAGCGCCAGCAGAGCCGCCCGGTCGGCGGTGAGCACCTGCCGGACGTCCCCGCCGAAGCGCAGCGCGTGCTTCAGCGCGTGGAAGCCGTCCAGCAGCACCGTCCCGGGCGCCCCGGCGCCCTCCCGCCAGGCCCGCACCAGCTCGTCGTTCATGCCGCTCACTCTGCCACCCCGCCCCGGGGGCGCCCGCACGCCCCCGGGCGGGCCGCCCGACGGACCACCTGACGGCTCGCCGCCTAACGCGCCGTCGACTCCTGCCCGTACTGCGTCGGCGTGGCGGTCCCGCCCCCGCGCAGCGCCCGTTCCAGGTCCCTCAGTGCCTGGAGCAGCAGCCGGGCGCTGGAGCGCACGACGTCCCGCTGCACACTCGCCGGCGCCGCCGCGAGCCGCTCCTCCAGCCGGACGTGCGCCTCCCGCACCGCGCCGAACTCCACCGGCCGGTCGGTGAGCAGTGCGGCCGCCGCCAGCGCGGTGGCCAGCCGCAGCTCCTCCGCGAACTCGGCCGTCCCGGGCACCGGTTCGGCGTCGGCGACCGGCAGGTGGGCCTCCAGCAGCACGGCGACCCGCCCGAGGTGGCCGACCGCGGCGCGGGCCCGGTCGAGCTGGCGGCGGCTCACCCCGGGCAGCCCGGAGGCGTGCCGGCCGGGTTCGGCGTCGGCCCGCTGCATCGCCTGGAGCAGCTCGGAGCGGGCCTCCCGGGAGTCCAGCAGCGCCGCGCGGACCTCCCGCCCGCGCGGCGCCGCCGGGTGCTCGTAGACGTCGAGCACGGCGGCCGCGTAACGCCCGGCGGCGGCCAGCCACTCGGCCAGCCGCTCGCCGAGCCGGGCGGTCTGCCAGGTCGGGAAGAGCGCGTAGACGAGCAGCGCGACCGACCCGCCGAGCAGCGTCAGCCCGACCCGCTCCACGGCGGTGACCAGCGGGTTCCCGGCCTGCAACCCGAGCAGGAAGACCACGTACGAGGAGACGCCGACCGTCATCAGCGCATAGCCGGTGCGCAGCGTCAGGTAGGCGACGCCGATGCAGAGCACCGCGAGCGCGGCCAGCACCCACTCGCCGGGGTGGGCGAGCTGCACCACCAGGGTGGAGACGGCGACGCCGACCGTCGTCCCGGCCAGCCGGGCCACGCCCCGGCTGTAGGTCTGCGCGAAGTCGGGCCGCATCACCATGGCGGCGGTCATCGGCGCCCAGTAGCCGTGCTCGAAGCCGGCCAGCCGGGCCAGCAGGTAGGCGAGGGTGACCACCGCGGTGAGCCGGACGGCGTGCTGGAAGACGGCCGAGCGCGGCTGGAGCTGGCGGCCCAGCGCGCGGGCGGCGACCGGCAGCATCCGGAAGAGCGGCGGCTTGCGCAGCGCCCCGCCGGTCCCGACCACGGGGGTGCTGATGGTGTCCTCGTCGCCGCGTTCCAGGGTGTCGGCGGCCTTGCGGAGCAGACCGGCCAGCCGTCGGGCGGCCCGGCGGGCGGCGCCCCGGAGCTCCGGGCCCTCGACCGGGACGGCCAGCGTGAGCGCGGGCGCCGAACGCGGCAGTTGCAGCGGATCGCCGGTGCGGACGGCCTTGGCCAGGGCGTCCATCGCCTCGGCCGCGGCGGCCAGGACGGCCCGCGCCCGGTCGCGTTCGGGGCCCTCCTCGGGGGCGCCCACCTTGGGGTCGGCGAGTGCGGCGAGGGTGGGGCGGATCCGTTCGGCGACGCCGCGCAGGCCGCGCATCTCGGGCGGCCGGTGGCGGTCCTGCCAGGGGGTCAGCGCGGCCGCGCGCCGGGCCGTCATGAACGGCGCCGGGTCGACGTGCGCGGTCGGGTCCTGGCGCAGCCGGCGGGCGTAGTCGGCGAGTTCGGCGTAGGTGTCGGCGAGCGCCTCGCGCTGGACGGTCCAGCTGCCGATCGGCCAGAGCGTGATGACGGCCGCCTGGGCGAGGCCGCCGAGCGAGCAGACCAGCCCGTGGCCGAACGCGGCGAGCGCGCTGACCGGCAGCTGGACCACGACCAGCATCACCGCCAGGGTGTTGGCCGCGACCACCCCGGCGGTCGGCCCGACCGCCCAGGCCAGGCCGGCGCCGAAGGCCCAGAGGGCGAGCAGCGCGGGGAACGCCCCGGGCACCCCGGCGGCCAGGTAGCCGAGGAAGGTGCTGGTGCCGAGCCCGATCCCGGCCGCGACGGCGAGTGAGGCCCGGGGCCGGAAGCTGCGCTGGAAGGTGGCCGTCCCGGCGATGAAGGCGCCCATCGCGGCCGAGGTGGCGAGCCGTGGCCCGCCCACCGCCAGGGTCGGGAAGAGCACCAGGGCGACGGCGACGGCGCCGCGGGCCGCCCGTTTGGGGTCGGTGAGCGCCCGGTCGAGCGTCAGTCCGGTCCGCGCGGTGTCTCGGAGTGCGGCGAACCAGGACATAACGGTCAGCTTAGGGGAGGGGCTCCCGAGGGGACCGCAAGCCCCGGATCCGCGCGGCCACGCCCCCGGCCCGTGCCCCCGCGCCCGCGACCCGCGCGGCCGCCCAGACCAGCGCCGCCGTCGGCAGGAAGACCGCGTCCGCCGCGACCATGGCCAGCGAGAACACCGGCAGCCCGAGCAGCACCGCGATCCCCAGGTGCTCGGCCATCATCACCATCAGCAGGACGTTCTTGACCCTCCGGCTGACCAGCGTGAACGGGAACGCGACCTGGAGGATCACCGTCCCGTACGAGATCAGGAAGACCGGCAGCAGGGCCGAGGCGACCAGCCCGGAGAGCCACGGCCAGGGGGTGAAGTAGTCCAGGTGCAGCGGGTAGTAGAGCGCGGTGCCGTCCTGCCAGCGCGAGCCCTGCACCTTGTACCAGCCGGCGGTGGCGTAGATCAGCACCACCTCGGCGGCGATCACCAGCATCGCGCAGTTGTGCACCATGGTCGCCAGCGCGTCCAGCACCGCCCGCGGCTCGCCGTCCGGCCGCAGCCGGCCGAGCGCCCACCAGAGCCCGGCCACCGCCCAGAGGCCCCAGAACACCGGCGACCAGCCGACGTACGGGAAGGTGTCGGCCGTCCAGGTCAGGCCCGCCCCGGCGAAGCCGCCGAGCTGGCAGACCAGCAGGACCGCGCCGAGCAGCGCCCAGAGCACCACCCCGGTCCGGCCGGGCGCGCGGCGCCGGGCGTCCAGCGACCAGACCTCGGCGCAGCGGGTGAAGACCAGGTAGAGCGCCATCAGGTGGACCACGTTGTCGCCGCCGTCGCCGAGGAAGACGTTGCGGTTCTGCAGCGACAGCACGGTGACCATGAACAGCACGCTGCTCGCCCTGGTCCGCCAGCCGAGCACCACCGCGACGGCGGCCAGCACCGCCAGGTGGTAGACCAGCTCGAACCAGAGCCGCCCGCCGAACCAGGGCAGCACCGTCAGCGCGCCGTTGTCGGCGAGCAGCCGCTCGGCCAGGTCGAGCGACCAGGGCGAGGTGTCGCCGTACAGCAGCCGGCGGTTGGGCCACTCGCGGAGCAGGTGGGCCAGCCAGACCAGGCCGAAGCCGATCCGCACCGCCGCCGCCTGGTGGCGCCCGAGCACCTGGCCGGTGAACGCGCCGAAGGCACGCGCGCACAGCTCCCCGACACCGGGGCCGGAGCCCGGCGCGGGTGCCGCCGGGGCGGGCTCGGGCTGCGGGGGGACCTCGGCCGGCAGCAGTTCGTCCGGCGCCGTCCCGTTCACCCGAGCCCCCGGTAGTCCTCGTCGTTGACCGGCCACCACGGCAGCTCCCGGACCTTCGGCGCGGGCGGCGCGGCCTCCCCGCTCCAGCCCGGCGGCGGCACGGTCGCGGCCGTCACCCGGAACTCGATCTCCATGATCCGCTCGCCGTCGCAAGCGCGGCCGAACCGCTGCAGCGCGATCCGCTTGAGGTACTCCTCGGCGAGCTTGCCGCGCGGGTTGGTCAGGGAGTCGTCCTGCGCGCTGTGCGAGCCCTCGTAGAAGTCCCAGGCCCGGCGCAGCAGGTTCTGGTCGGCGTGGCTGGGCGCCGGGTTGCCGCGGATCGCGGCGATGTCCCGGGCGGTCAGCCCGACCCAGTCGTGGGTCCGGGTGGCGCCGCCGTCCACGACGGTACGGACCCTGGCGTCCAGGCTGACGTTCTGCTGGAGCGGGTTGGGCGCGAACAGCTTCCAGTTCTGCTCGAACTCCGGGTACACCACGCCGTCGACCTGCTCCCGGTACTCGCGGGAGAGCGAGTTGGCCGGGGCGACGTGCAGGAACACCGCCGCGAGGAAGAGCCCGGTGCCCGTGACCAGCACCGCGGCGGCCGTGACGAGCACGGCCAGCGCCGGCCTCGACCAGACCCTGCCACCGGACGGGGCCTGCGCACCCTCGGCCATGCACCCTCCCCAGCCGTCGGCCGGGAGGTGTCCCCACCCGGACGGGCGCCGCCGGTCCCGTCCCGGGTCGGTCGCGCGCCCATCCTGCCCTACCGCGGGCGGGGGAGCCGCCGGGGACTACAGAACGTACGCGTCCTGGCCGCCGCCGCTCACCATCGGCCGGCCGGCGCCCTCCCAGGCGTACATGCCGCCGTCCACGTTGACCGCGTCCCGGCCGTTCTGCACCAGGTACTGGACGACCTGCGCGGAGCGTCCGCCGACCCGGCAGAGCACGTACAGCTTCTCGTCCGGCAGCTCGCCGATCCGCGCGACCAGCTGGCCCATCGGGATGTGCAGCGCGCCGTCCACGTGCCCGGCGTCCCATTCGTCCTGCTCGCGGACGTCCAGCAGAGCGGCGTCGGCGGGCACGGAGGCGGCGTCGGTGGTGGGGATCTGGGCGAACATCGTCTGGCTCTCCTGGGGCTCGGTCTCGGCACCGCCATTGTCCCCCACCGGCGGCCGCTCCCCGGCCGCGCCGAGCAGCCGCTCCAGCTCGGCCTGCTGGGCGGCGGCCTTGGCGAGCAGCTGCTCGGCCAGCTCCTCCAGCAGCCCGTCCGGGTCCTGCGGGGCGAGGGCGAGCAGCTGGCCCATCGCGGTGTTCTCCAGCCGCACCTGTTCGGTGGCGGTCGCGGTGATCTTGGCGTTGAGCCACTCCAGCCGCCGGCGCAGCCAGCCGAGCCGGTCGGGGGAGTCCTGCGCGGGCGCCGCTTCCGGGGCGGTGGACCACTCGGCGGCCAGGCCCTCCAGCGCGGCGCTGTCGCCGTACGCGTAGGCCTCGTTGACCCGGGCGAGGAACGCGGCCCGGCGCTCCTGCTCGGCCGGGTCGGTGGTCAGGTCGGGGTGCGCGCGGCGGACGAGGTCGCGGTAGATCCGCTGGGCCTCCCGGCCGGGCCGCACCCGGGCCGGCGCGGCCGGCGGCGCCGCCTCCTGCTCCTGCACGCTGTCGAACAGGGCGTCCAGGTCGGGGAGTTCGTCCACCCGCCGGCGCGCCTCGGCGGCCTGCCGGAGGTCCTCCGGGTGCCCGGTCCGGGCGGCCACCGTCTCGGCGATCAGCGCGTCCAGCTCGTCCAGCCGGGCGTAGAGCGGGCCGAGCAGCTGGTGGTGGATCAGGGCGAAGTTGTCGATCTCGACCCGCAGCGTCTGCACGTCGACGTCCATGGTGAGCCAGGCGAGCTCGGAGGCGGCGACCCGCTCCTCCAGCTCCTGCTGCTCCGGGTCGGTCCAGCGGACGGGGATCTGCGCGGTCACTTCTCGCCTCTGTCTCGTCCTGGTCGTCCTGGTCGTGCCGGTGGTCCGGCCCGTACGGGGCGTGCGGCCCGTCCGGCCGGCCCGCCCGCGGGCGACCGTCCCGGTACGGCGCACCCGCGCCCCGGGCGGCCCGGCCGCCCACCCTACCCTCGCGCGCGCTGCTCCGACCGGGTGGACGGGGAGTGCGGACCGGTGTCCGTGCGCCAGATCGTCGGCCCGTCGCGCCCGCTCGCGCCGTCACGCGCAACTGATACTGATGAATCTCCCCGTTTCGCTATCGAGCCCGACCCTGTCCGTGCTTCGCTGGTATCCGCAACAGCGTGCCTTCCTCCAGAGAGACGGCCGCCTCCAGGCGTGGCGGCCAGGCGGGAGCAGACCGAATCCATGGTGGACGAGCCCAACTCCACACCGCTTCCGGCGGCCGCCGCCGCCGAGCCCGCGGCCGCCCCGGGTGACCAGCCGTCAGGCGTGGTCGCCCAGGTGCGGCTCGCCCTCGTGCTGGTCGACCGGTCCGGCCGGATCGCGCAGTGGAGCCGCGCCGCCGAGGAGCTCTTCGGGCACCGCGCCGAGGTCGTCCGCGACCGCCCCGCCACCGGCCTGCTGCCCGCCGTCGAACCGCGCAGCCTCCCCGTCCCGGCCGCCACCGCCGCCCGCCGCCGCTGCGACGCGCTGGACACCCTGGCCGCGCTGACCGGCGAAGGCCGTCCCTGGGCCGGGCAGATGCCGGTCGTCGACCGCGAGGAGCACCTGCGCGACGTGCTCTGGTGGGCCTACCCGCAGGCCGGCGGCGGCCTGCTGGCCCTGGCCGCCGACGCCCGCCCGCTGCGCACGGCGGGCCCGCGACTGGCCCTCGGCGAGCGCCTGCTGCCGTTCGCCGCCGCCCCCGCCGCCCGGGGCGGCTTCCACCGGCTCTCCGCCACCCTGACCCCGCCCGGCCGCCCGCTGCCGGAGCCGCTCGCCCGGCTGCTGCCGGCCGGCCCCGCCGGCCACCGGGAGCAGCTGCTCGACGGGCTGGTCCGGGCCGGACTGCCCGCCCTGCGGCTGGACCCGGCCACCGTGCTGCCCGTCCTGCCCGCCGACCCGCCGACCGGCGCCGCGCACGCGGCCGCCGGGATCGGCCGCCGCTACCCGACCGCCCAGCAGCGCGCCGCCCGGCTGGGACCGCCGCCGCAGCCCGAGCAGCCCGCGCCCGGCCGGCGCCCGCCCGGCCCGCTGCCCGCCCAGCGCGAGACCGCCGACCGGCCCGCCCGGCCCGCCGGCCCCGTGAGCGGCACGCCCGCGGCAGCCCCGTCCGTCCCGGCCCCGCCCAGAGGAGGCGCCACCATCGAGCAGGCCGCCGTCGAGTCGTCCGCCAACGGCCACCAGGCCCGTCGGGGCGACCAGGCCCCACTCCCGACCGTCCCCTCCCCCGCCGGGGCGGACGGCGCCGCCCCGCCCGCCGGGCGGCTCGGCCCGTTCCTCACCAACGGCCAGGCCGGCGAACAGCTGGCGCTGCTGAACGAGGTCGGCGGCAAGGTCGGCACCACGCTGGACCTCGGCTTCACCGCGCGCGAGCTCTGCCAGGTGCTCGTCCCCCGGGTCGCCGACTTCGCCTGCGTCGACCTGGTGGACGGCCTGATCTCCGACTCCGAGCTGCCCGAGGCCCGGCCGGACGACGACACGATGCTGCGCCGGGTCGCCCTGGTCTCCAACGAGTCCGCCGGCCAGTGGGACCACGTCCTCGCCGAGGGCTCCCTGGTCGCCATGCCGCGCCGCACCCCGCCCGGCATGGCCCTCCAGCTGAACCAGCCCGTCCTGGTCCCGGTGGTCAGCCAGGACGTCGCGGTGGACTACGCCGCCGCGCTGGGCGGCCCCCGGCTCGCCTCGGTGGTCACCGGGCGCTCGATGCTGGTGGTGCCGCTCTCCGCCCGGGGCACCGTGCTCGGCATCCTCAAGCTGCTCCGGCTGCCCGACCGGGCCCCCTTCGACGAGGGCGACGCCGCCACCCTCAAGGAGCTGGCCGCCCGCGCCGCGCTGTCGCTGGACAACGCCCGGCTGCACCGCGCCGAGTCCAAGGTCGCCACCACCCTGCAGCGCTCGATGATCCCGACCCGGCCGCCGCAGATCCCCGGCGTGCAGATCGCCCACCGCTACCTGCCGGGCGACTCCAAGGCCGAGGTCGGCGGCGACTGGTTCGACGCCATCCAGCTGCCCGGCAGCCGGGTCGCCCTGGTGGTCGGCGACGTGATGGGCCACGGACTGCACTCGGCCGCGGCGATGGGCCGCTTCCGCACCGCGATGCAGACCCTGGCCGCCCTCGACCTGCCGCCCGGCCAGCTGCTGCGGCACCTGGACAACCTGGCCCACAAGCTGGGCGACGACCACCTCGCCACCTGCCTGTACGCGGTCTACGACCCGATCAACCGGACGTGCGAGCTGGCCAGCGCCGGCCACGTGCCGCCGGTCCTGGTGCACCCGGACGGCAGCGGCGAGCTGCTGGAGATCCCGGCCGGCGCGCCGATCGGCGTCGGCGGGGTGCCGTTCGTCGCCAAGACCATCGAGGTCACGGACGGCTCGATGCTGGTGCTCTGCACCGACGGCCTGGTCGAGGTCCGGGGCGGCGACATAGGAGCAGGGCTGGCCGCGCTCTGCGGCAACCTGATCGACCCCCGGCAGAGCCCCGAGCAGGCCTGCGACGTGGTGCTGGAGCGGCTGCACTCGGACGACCGCAAGGACGACGTCGCCCTGCTGGTGGCCCGCTTCGACGGCGTCGCGCCGACCGAGGTGGCCACCTGGGACCTCACCGTGGACCACCGCGAGGTCCGCCGGGCCCGCGCGCTGGTCCGCGAGCAGCTGGCGGGCTGGCACCTGGACGCCCTCGCCGACACCACCGAGCTGCTGGTCAGCGAGCTGGTGACGAACGCCGTCCGGGTGGCCAGGGACCGCGTCCAGCTCCAGCTGATCCGGGTGGACAAGCTGCTGGTCGAGGTCAGCGACGACAACCACAACCTGCCGTCCCTGGAGCCGGCCGAGCAGCTGGGCGAGACCGGCCGCGGCCTGACCCTGGTCACCAAGCTCGCCGAGCGCTGGGGCACCGCCCGCAAGGCGGTCGGCAAGGTGGTCTGGTTCGAGCTGCCACTGCCGCCCGCCTGAACCCGGCCCGGTGGTGCGGGCGGGCGCGTCAGGGAATGGCCGCGCCCGCCGGCGTCCGGCGCCGGGCCTCCGCCGCCACCTCGATCGAGGCCGCCGTGGCCACCGAGGTCGCCGCCCCCACCCCGGCCAGCACCCGCGGCCAGAAGTCCCCGAAGACCTCCACCGAGACGGCGATCAGCAGCGCGGTGATCACCGCGACGACGTGCTCCAGGCCCGCGAGGTTCGGCAGCACGACCGCCTCGCCGACCATCAGGGCCACCACCAGCCCGGCCGTGAACCAGGCCCGGCAGCGGAACGCGATGCAGATCGCCAGCGCCACCACGGCCGCCGAGGGGCCGGTGTCGCGGACGTAGGCCACCCACTTCGGGAAGCCGAACAGGTGGTGCGGCCCGATCGCCACCCCCACCCGGGCGAACAGCGTCCCGGCCAGGGTGCAGGTGTAGGCCACCACCAGGGTCAGCCGCCGCCCGAGCACGATCTCGGCGATGCCGAACACCACGAGGACCTGGGCCAGCGCCCCCCAGACCGGCAGGTCCAGCGCCGGAACGTACAGCGACAGCGGTGTGCGCAGCAGCGAGACGTCCAGCGGCAGGGCCGCCTTCACCACACCGATGTGGGTGACGAACCGCTCGCCGCCCGGCAGGTGCTGCACGATACTGAACAGCAGGATCAGGGCGGTCGCCGTGACGGCGAGCGGAACGGCCGCGAGTTTCCTCGCCCGCAACCGCTCGTGCACCATCCCGAACAACGTTCCCCACTCGGCGACAGCGGCCGCACCGGCAATAGCCAGCGGCCCCTTTCGCACGCCCCCCGCGTGGGTCCTGTGAATCACGACCGTCTCTCCAAATCCCCGAAGCCATCCCCGAAGCCGGAACGCCTTCCCCGACCACTCCAACATTAGAAGCCGGTTAATCAATCCACATCGGCATAAATGTTGATCGCCGTCATCCTCTGGGGGGAGATAAACCCCTGAAACACCCCCATCCGGACGACCGGCACCCTCCGCCCCCCGGCGGAGGGACTACCCCTTCCCGTCCCGCGCCGTCACCGGCACCCGGGGAGCGGCGACGACCGCGGCTCCGGAGTGCCGACGACGGAACAGGGCGGGCAGGCTCGGCGCGGTGATGAAGCCCTCCGCGCGCGCACTGGCGATGCCGATCCGCGGAATCTCGCTGCTCTTCTCGAAGAGCAGGTAGCGCGGCTCCCAGATCGGCCGGTACTTGGCGTTGGCCCGGTACAGCGATTCGATCTGCCACCAGCGGGAGAAGAAGCCCAGCACCGAGCGCCAGAGCCGGAGCACCGGCCCCGCGCCGAGTTTCGAACCACGCTCGAAAACGGAGCGGAACATCGCGAAGTTCAGCGACACCCGGGCCAGTCCGACCTCCTCCGCCCGCTGGAGGAGTTCGATCACCATGAACTCCATCAGCCCGTTCTCGGTGTCCCGGGCCCGGCGCATGAGGTCCAGCGAGAGCCCGTCCGCGCCCCACGGCACGAAGCTGAGCAGCGCCTTCAGCTCGCCGTCCCCGTCGTGGCACTCCAGCATCACGCAGCGCCCGTCGCCCGGGTCGCCGAGCCGGCCCAGCGCCATCGAGAAACCGCGCTCGGTCGCCCCGTCGCGCCACTGGTCGGCCTTGGCCACCAGCTCGGCCATCTCCGCCTCCGGGATGGCCTCGTGCCGGCGGATCCGCACGGTGTACCCGGCCCGCTTGACCCGGTTGTACGCCTGGCGGACCACCCGCATCGCCCGGCCGTCCAGCGAGAACTCGTCCAGCTCGACGATCGCCTCGTCGCCCAGCTCCAGCGCGTCCAGCCCGTGCCGGGCGTAGATCACCCCGGCCTCCTCGGAGGCGCCCATCACGGCCGGCGCCCAGGCGTGCTCGCGGGCCTCGGACAGCCAGGCGTCGATCGCGCCCGGCCAGGCCTCCGGGTCCCCGATCGGGTCGCCCGAGGCCAGCGAGACACCGCCGACCACCCGGTAGGTCACCGCCGCCTTGCCGCTGGGGGAGAAGACCACGGCCTTGTCCCGGCGCAGCGCGAAGTAGCCGAGCGAGTCCCGCTCGCCCTGCTTGTCGAGCAGCCCGCGCAGCCTCTCCTCGTCCTCGGCGGTCAGCAGCTCCTTGTCCTTCGGGCTGCGGAACGCCACGTAGAGCACCAGCAGGAAGAGCACCGCGCCCATC
Source organism: Kitasatospora sp. NPDC056181 (assembly GCF_042266225.1). Classification (NCBI taxonomy): domain Bacteria; kingdom Bacillati; phylum Actinomycetota; class Actinomycetes; order Kitasatosporales; family Streptomycetaceae; genus Kitasatospora; species Kitasatospora sp. NPDC056181. Next base: position 63,341 of record NZ_JBHJUK010000003.1, on the reverse strand, counting down.
GCGTTGATGACGGCGTTCACCCAGGTCGGCGCGTCGATCACCGAGCGCAGGTGCTGGGACGGCGTGATGGTGATCATCCGGCCGACCGAGTAGCGGAAGTAGTCCCAGAACCGGGCGCCGGTGAGGTCGTTGGTCAGCCAGACCAGCAGCGAGCCGAGCAGGCCGCCGAGGGCCAGGCCGCCGACGAAGGTGGCGGCCGCGGTCTTCGGGTTGGAGCTGTCGCCCTTGGAGGTGAACTCCTTCCGCCCGACCAGCAGTGCCAGCACGAACAGGCAGGTCAGCACGGTGGAGACGTAGTTCAGCACGTGGTGGTTGAACCGCTCGCCGGGCAGCACCATGGCGATCAGGTAGAGCACCGCGAAGAGCCCGGCCAGCGCCGTGTTGAAGATCCACGCGGCCCGCTTGCGTCGCCGCATCGCGATCGCCAGGAACACCGACAGCACCGCGCTGCTCAGGCCGGCGGTCAGCAGGTACGGGGTGAAGTACTCGCCCTCGTTGTGCTCGGTCACCTGGTTCCGGAACGGCGCCAGCAACACCGTCACCAGGTTCAGCAGGGCCAGCAGCCGCAGGTACCAGACGGTGGCCGCGGCGGCCCGCGGCCGCCAGCGCTCGCTCAGCGCGGCGGATCCGGGCTCGGCGGACGGCTCCGGCTTCACAGTGGACGACACAGCTCAATTCCAAACGATCAGGTGGTGGGGCGCATCCGCACACGGCCCGGCGCCGGGCGCCCGCACAGGCCCGGCGGACTGGGCAGCGGCCCGACACCGCGGCCGAAGAACCGCAAAGGGGCAGCCAACACCATGGTTCCCCACCCAGGGTGAGAATTGCGTGAACCAGGTAGCCGATTCCGACCCCCGCCGAACGGCGGGGGTCCCGGCCGTACGCGTTTCGGCACCCCGGGCCGTCACGCCCTAGTCTCGAAACAGCTCAGCGAGACTGCATCGAGCGGACCGGCCCGCCCGGCCGCCCGAACCGAGGAGGGACCATCACCACCACCCGCGTGCTGATCGTGGACGACGAGATCCTGGTCCGCTCCGGCCTCGGCCTCATCGTCGGTTCCGCCCCCGACCTGGACGTGGTCGGCGACTGCTCCGGCGGCCAGGCCGAGCAGTGCGTCCAGCGCCTGCGCCCGCACGTGGTGCTGCTCGACATCCGGATGCCCGACCTGGACGGAATCTCCGTGCTGCGCCGGCTGCGCGCCCTTCCCGACCCGCCGGCGGTGGCGATGCTCACCACCTTCGACACCGACGAGTACATCGGCACCGCGCTGCGCGCCGGCGCGTCCGGCTTCCTGCTCAAGGACACCGCCCCGGAGCAGCTGGTGCACGCCGTCCGGGTGCTCGCGGCCGGCGGCAACATCCTCTCCCCGACCGTCACCCGCACCGTGATCGGCGGTTACGTGGACGGCGGCGGACCGGACGCCGAGGCCGCCACACTGGCCCGCACCCTCACCGGCCGCGAACTCGACGTGCTGGCGCTGCTCGGGGAGGGCCTGTCCAACGCCGAGATCGCCGACCGCCTCTTCCTCGGCACCGGCACCGTCAAGGACCACATCAGCGCGATCCTCGGCAAGCTCGGCGCCGCCAACCGGGTGCAGGCCGCCGTCATCGCCCACCGGGCCGGTCTGGTCCGGCCGAAGCCCGGCGACGGGGCATGACGACCGAACCGCTCCCCGCCAGACGGTGGCCGGCCTGGCTCACCGCACCGTGGCTGATGCTGCTCCTGCCGGCCCTCTACTCCCTGGTGGACGCCGCGCTGGTGGCCCGGGACGCACCCTGGTGGCAGGTGCTGCTCTCCGTGCTCGCCGCCGTCGTCCTGCTCTGGCGCCGACGCTTCCCGGTCACCGTGCTGCTGCTGACCATGCCCGGCAGCTACTTCGACGACATCTGGCTCGCGCCGATAACCGCCGTCTACACCGTGGCCGCCGAGCGCCCCGCCCCGCGCGTGGTGGTGCCCTGCGCGACCCTCTTCGCCCTGGTCGAGTTCTTCCACTGGCCGCTCTCCGAGCAGAACTTCACGCTCGGCCGGGAGACCGCGCTGTACGCCATCCAGTCCGTGATGCTGGCGGCCGGCCCGGCCGCCACCGGACTGCTCTCCCGGACCAGGCGGGAGCTGGCGGCCCGGCTGGACGAACTGACCCGCGGCCAGGAGCGGGAGAGCCGGCTGCTCGCCGAGCGGGTGCTGGTCAGCGAGCGCGGCCGGCTCGCCCGGGAGATGCACGACGTGGTCTCGCACCAGGTCAGCCTGATCAGCATCCAGGCCGGTGCGCTCCAGGTCAGCACCACCGACCCGGCCGCCGTGGCCACCGCCCGGACGATCCGGGAGCTCTCCGTGCGCACCCTCGACGAGCTGCGGCAGATGGTCGGGGTGCTGCGGGCCGCCTCCCCGCGCCCGGACGCCCCGCTGGCCCCGCAGCCCCGGCTGGCCGACCTGCCCCGGCTGATCGAGGAGAGCGGCCTGGCCGCCGAGGCCGAACTGTCCCCCGGTGACCGGCCGTGGCCGGAGGCGGTCGAGCGGGCCGCCTACCGCACCGTCCAGGAGGCGCTCACCAACATCACCAAGTACGCCCCGGAAGCCGCCGTGCACGTGAAGGTCCGGTCCCGGGGCCGCCGGCTGCGGGTCGAGGTCCGCAACGACGCCCCGCCGGGCCTGCCCGCCGAGATCCTGCCGGGCGGCGGCCACGGCCTGGTCGGCCTGCGCGAGCGCGCCCAGCTGCTCGGCGGCACCCTGACCGCCGGGCCGACCGCCGACGGCGGCTTCGAGGTCCGCGCGGACCTCCCCGCCAGCCGGGGCTGAGGCCCCCGGCGAAGACCGCCGGCTCCGGAGCCCCCGGGGCCGGCGCACGGGCCCGGGTTCCCCGGGTTCCCGAGTCCCGCCGAGTCCCGCCGGAGAACGAGAAAGCCCCGCAGATCCGAAGATCTGCGGGGCTTCGCTGTGCGCGAGGGGGGAGTTGAACCCCCACGCCCTTTCGGGCACTGGAACCTGAATCCAGCGCGTCTGCCTATTCCGCCACCCGCGCATGGGTGTTTGTCGTGGTTGCCAGCCGATCAGCCGACCCGCTCGGTACCATGTGGCCTTCGCGGTTCTTCGATCCGGCTCCCTTGCGGGCGCCCCTTCCGACGTGGAAAACAGTAGCACGACCTGCGGGTCACCTCCGAATCCGTTTCCGGGGGAGGCCGAGCGCATCCGAACGGATGCCCGGCGAACAGGCGAGCGAGGGATGGCGGCCCCTTCCGGCGGGTAGCCCTGGCATGTTGTCGCCGGGATGCGTCACCCTGTGTGTCCGAGCCCACCCCCGGTCACCACACGGTCGGGGAACCGTACGGATGGCCCCGGCGTGGATACGATCAGTACGGAAGTACCGCAAGTAGGCGCGACCGGGCTCTTCCCGGAATCCGGTCGGCAGGCAGGCGAACGAACCCTGGAAGGGGGTGCCCCATGGGAGTGCTGAAGAAGTTCGAGCAGCGACTTGAGGGTCTCGTCAACGGCACCTTCGCCAAGGTGTTCAAGTCCGAGGTCCAGCCCGTGGAGATCGCCGGTGCGCTGCAGCGCGAGTGCGACAACAACGCGAGCATCTGGAACCGCGACCGCACCGTCGTGCCCAACGACTTCATCGTCGAGCTGAGCCCGCACGACTTCGAGCGCCTGAGCCCCTACTCCGGCCAGCTGGGCAGCGAGCTCGCCGGCATGGTCCGCGAGTACGCGGAGGCCCAGCGGTACACCTTCATGGGCACGCTCCAGGTGAACCTGGAGAAGGCCGACGACCTGGACACCGGCCTGTACCGGGTGCGCAGCCGCACCCTGGCCGCCGAGGAGCCGCAGCAGCAGGCCCCGGCGCAGCCGACCCAGGGCGGCGGCTACGGCCGCCCGCCGGCCGCCCCGGCCCCCGGCGCGCCGTGGCAGCAGCAGGGCGCCGCCCCCTACGCCGCGCCCCCGCCCCCGGCCGCACCCCCCGCCATGCCCCCGGGCCCGCCCGCCCCCGCCGGCGGCAACGTCCGCCCGTTCCCGGGCGCCGGCCACGGCACCTCGGTCCGCCGCTGGATCGAGGTGAACGGCACCCGTCACCAGATCACCGGGAACGCCTGCGTGCTCGGCCGCTCCACCGAGGCCGACGTGCGGATCGACGACCCCGGGGTCTCCCGCAAGCACGCCGAGATCCGGCCCGGAACGCCTTCGATGGTGCTCGACCTGGGGTCCACGAACGGCATCGTGGTGGACGGACAGCACACCCAGCGCGCTACGCTCCGCGACGGCTCTCGAATCGTCGTGGGCTCCACCACCATCGTCTACCGACAGGTCGAAGGGTAGTGTCCGATTTGTTCGCGCGCTTCGCTCACACAGGGGCGGGCCGGCCATGTCAGAACTGACCCTCACGGTCATGCGGCTGGGCTTCCTCGCCGTGCTGTGGCTGTTCGTCATCGTCGCGGTCCAGGTGATCCGCAGTGACCTGTTCGGGACCAGGGTGAACCCCCGGTCCTCCCGCCGCGGCGGTGCCGCCACGGCGGCCGCTGCGCCGACCCCCGCACCCGGGCGCGCCCCGCAGGGCCCGTCCGGTGCCCCCGCGGCGCAGCAGACCCAGGGCGGCGGGCGCCGCCGTGGCGCCCCGACCCAGCTGGTCGTGGTGGCGGGATCGCTGGCCGGAACCACCGTCGCGCTGCAGGGCCAGACCATCACTCTGGGCCGCGCGCACGACTCCACCATCGTGCTGGACGACGACTACGCGTCCTCCCGGCATGCCAGGATCTATCCGGATCAGACTGGGCAGTGGACGGTCGAGGATCTAGGCTCCACCAACGGCACCTATCTGGACCGGCAGCGCCTCACGGCGCCGACGCCGCTCCAGCCTGGCATGCCGATCCGTATCGGCAGGACCGTCATCGAACTGCGGAAGTAGTAGCGCATGAGGGACAGCATCCCGTCCATGACCCAGAGGGGGGCTCAGGTCGCATGACCCTGGTGCTGCGCTTCGCCGCCGGCTCCCACAAGGGGCTGATCCGGGAGGGGAACGAGGATTCCGGCTATGCCGGGCCGCGGCTGCTGGCCGTGGCCGACGGCATGGGCGGCGCCGCGGCCGGCGAGGTCGCTTCCTCCGAGGTGCTCGGCTCGATCGTCCGCCTGGACGAGGACGTGCCCGGCGCCGACCTGCTGACCCTGCTCGGCGACGCCGTCCAGGGCGCCAACGACCGCCTCCGGCAGATGGTCGAGGAGGACCCGCAGCTGGAGGGCATGGGCTGCACCCTCACCGCGATGCTCTGGACCGGGCAGCGGATGGGCCTGGTGCACGTCGGCGACTCCCGCGCGTACCTGCTGCGGGACGGTTCGCTGGTGCAGATCACCCAGGACCACACCTGGGTGCAGCGGCTGGTCGACGAGGGGCGGATCACGCCCGAGGAGGCCGAGACGCACCCGCAGCGCTCGCTGCTGATGCGCGCGCTGGACGGCCGCGGCCAGGTCGAGCCCGACCTGTCGATCCGCGAGGTCCGGGCCGGCGACCGCTACCTGATCTGCTCCGACGGCCTCTCCGGCCCGGTGAGCCACCAGACCCTCCAGGACACCCTCGGGAGCTTCTACTCCCCCGAGCAGACCGTGCAGGAGCTGATCCAGCTCGCGCTGCGCGGCGGTGGCCCGGACAACATCACCTGCATCGTGGCGGACGTCATCGACGTCGGCGTCACGGACACCCTGAGCGGCCAGTTCAACGACGTCCCCGTGGTGGTCGGCGCGGTCGCCGAGACCCCGCCGTCCTCGGCCGCCACCGACCGGTCGATCCGCGACACCCCGGCGGGCCGGGCGGCCGGCCTCGGGCGCTCCCCGCAGGGTGCCTTCGGCCCCGCCGAGGGCTACGACGGCTACGGTGCGGCCCCGGCCGGCTTCGGCCCGGCCGAGGGCTACGGCGCGGGCGAGCCCCCGGTGTACGGCACCGAGGAGTTCGACGACGAGGAGCGGCCGAAGCGCAAGGGCAAGGCGCTCAAGCTCTCGATGGTCGCCCTGGTCACCCTGGGCCTGCTCGGCGGCGCCGGGTTCTTCGGCTACCAGTGGACCCAGGACCAGTACTACGTCGGTGTGGACGGCGACCACGTCGCGGTCTACCAGGGCCTCAACCAGAGCCTGGCCGGCCTCAGCCTGTCCTCGGTGCACACGTCGTACAAGGACGTCGAACTCAAGTACCTGCCGCAGGACCAGCGCACCCACGTCACCAACACCATCTCGGCCAGCAGCTTCGGCGACGCCGACGACAAGGCGAAGAAGCTCGGCGAACAGGCCGCGTTCTGCCACAAGGTCGCCGACATCCGGGCCGGCGCGGCCAACCAGGCCCCCGGCACCCCGACCACCGGGCAGCCGGGCGCCACGCCCGCCGCGGCGGTGGCGCACGTCGGGTTCGTGACGGCCAGCACGCCCAGCCCCTCCGCCACCGTCCGGGGACCGGCGGCCGCGCCCAGCGCGACCTCCACCCCCACCCCGACACCGACCCCGAGCGCGGCTGCCCCCAGCCAGAGCGCCGCCGCTCCGGCCACCGGGCCGCAGAGCGACCTGCCCGGTCTCAGCGACGAGGAGCGGCAGAGGGCCGACTCCTGCCCGAAGCCGTGACGGCCGCGACCCGACATAGGCCCGCCCGGAGCGGGCCTGCCGGCCGTCAGGGAGCGGCCACCAAGTGAGCAAGCGAAGCGAGCGAATCAACGATGGGCGCGTGCGGTCACAGACCCCTGCCGAGCGGATCGGGGTGGGCGCATGAGCACCTCCGACGTGAGCAGCGGCTCGGACAACCGGTCCGGTGACCGCCGGGCCGGGAACGTTCCGGCCGACCGCGCGTCCTCCCGGCGCCGGGGCAACACCACCATCTCCCCCCAGGGCACGCCCAACCGGCGCAACACCGAGCTGGCGATGCTGGCCTTCGCGGTGGTGCTGCCGGTCCTGGCGTACGCCAACGTGGGCCTGGCGATGGACGACTCGCTGCCCGCCGGCATGCTCGGCTACGGCCTCGGCATGGGCGCGCTGGCACTGATCGCCCACCTGCTGATGCGCCGCTTCGCGCCGTACGCGGACCCGCTGATGCTGCCCATCGCCACCCTGCTCAACGGGCTCGGCGTGGTGATGATCTGGCGGCTCGACAAGGCCGGGAAGCTGCTGCACAACAACTACCCCGCGGCCGCCAACCAGCTGATGTGGTCGGGCCTCGGGGTGGCGTTCTTCATCTTCGTGATGATCTTCCTGAAGGACCACCGGGTCCTCCAGCGCTACACCTACATCTCGATGGCGGCTGCCCTGGTGCTGCTCGCGGCGCCGGCCTTCTTCCCGGCCCGCAAGGAGGACTTCGGCGCCAAGATCTGGATCCGGATGGGCGCCTTCTCCATCCAGCCCGGCGAGTTCGCCAAGATCATCCTGACCGTCTTCTTCGCCGGCTACCTGATGGTGAAGCGCGACGCCCTGGCCCTGGCCAGCCGCCGCTTCATGGGCCTCTACCTGCCGCGCGGCCGCGACCTCGGGCCGATCATCGTGATCTGGCTGCTCAGCCTGCTGATCCTGATTTTCGAGAACGACCTCGGCTCGTCCTTCCTGTACTTCGGCCTCTTCGTGGTGATGCTCTACGTCGCCACCGAGCGGACCAGCTGGATCATCTTCGGCCTGCTGATGTCCGTCGGCGGCGCCACCCTGGTCGCCTCCACGGCCAGCCACGTGAAGACCCGCATCGACGCCTGGCTCGACCCGATGGCCGCCTTCTCGCCCAAACCGCCACCGGGCTCGACCGAGCAGATCGGCCAGTCGCTGATGGCGCTGGGCTCCGGCGGGGTGACCGGCTCCGGCCTCGGCCAGGGCCGCTCCTGGCTGATCGACTTCGCCGCCAAGAGCGACTTCATCCTCGGCTCCTTCGGCGAGGAGCTGGGGCTCACCGGCCTGATGGCGATCTTCATGCTCTACGGCCTGCTGGTCCAGCGCGGCCTGCGCACCGCGGTCGCCGCCCGCGACCCGTTCGGGAAGCTGTTCGCCGTCGGCCTCTCCTCGGCCATGGCGCTCCAGGTCTTCGTGGTGGCGGGCGGTGTCACCGGCCTGATCCCGCTGACCGGTATGACCATGCCGTTCCTCGCCCAGGGCGGGTCCTCGGTGGTCGCCAACTGGGCCCTCGTCGCGATCCTGCTGAAGATCAGCGACAGCGCCCGCCGACCCGGGGTGGAACCCGCCCCGACGCCCGAGCTCCAGGGGGGACCCGTCTCGTGAACAAGCCGATCCGCCGGGTCTCGATCTTCTGCCTCGTCCTGATCCTGGCCCTCATGGTGCGCACCAACTGGGTGCAGGGCGTCCAGGCCGACGCCTGGGCCACCAACAAGAACAACAAGCGCCAGGTCTACGACCGGTACGCCCACCCGCGTGGCAACATCATCGTCGGCGGGCAGCCGATCACCCAGTCCGACTTCGTCAACGGCCTGCGCTACAAGTACAAGCGCTCCTGGGTCGACGGCCCGATGTACGCGCCGGTGACCGGGTACTCCTCGCAGTCCTTCGGCTCCAGCCAGCTGGAGCAGCTTTCGGACGGCATCCTCTCCGGCACCGACGACCGGCTGTTCTTCCGCAACACCCTGGACATGCTGACCGGGGAGCAGAAGAAGGGCGGCGACGTCGTCACGACGATCAACGCCAAGGCCCAGAAGGCGGCCTTCGACGGCCTCGGCAACAAGAAGGGCGCGGTGGTCGCCCTCGACCCGCGCACCGGGGCGATCCTGGCGCTGGTCTCGACCCCGTCCTACGACCCCGGGGTCTTCGCCGGCAGCGAGTCGGCCGACTCCAAGGCCTGGACGGACCTCAACGCCGACCCGAACAAGCCGATGCTCAACCGCGCGCTGCGCGAGACGTACCCGCCCGGCTCGACGTTCAAGCTGGTCACCGCGGCGGCGGCGTTCGAGAACGGCGTGTTCCAGAACGTCGACGACCAGACGCAGACCCCGAAGTCGTACCTCCTGCCTGGCACCAAGACCGAGCTGAAGAACGAGAGCGACAACGAGCCCTGCGAGAACGCCACGGTCAAGGTCGCCATGGACTGGTCGTGCAACACCGTGTACGGCAAGATCGGCGCCGAGCTCGGCAAGGAGAAGATGCGGGCGCAGGCCGAGAAGTTCGGCTTCAACAGCACGGTGGACACCCCGGTCCGCTCCGAGAAGAGCGTCTTCCCGACCAACTCCACCCCGGACGGGGTCGCGCTGGACTCGATCGGCCAGCACGACACCCGGGCCACCCCGCTGCAGATGGCCATGGTCTCCGCCGCCATCGCCAACAACGGCTCGCTGATGCAGCCGTACCTGGTCGACCAGGAGCGCTCGGCCTCGCTGACCACCATTTCTAAGCACACCGAGAAGCAGTTCTCGCAGCCGATCAGCCCGGCGACCGCGCAGAAGCTCCAGGACATGATGGTCTCGGTCGTGGAGAACGGCACCGGCAAGAACGCCCGGATCCCGGGCCTGACCGTCGGCGGCAAGACCGGAACCGCGCAGCACGGCGAGGACAACTCCGGACTGCCGTTCGCCTGGTTCACCTCGTACGCCAAGACCGCCGACGGCCAGTCCGTCGCGGTGGCGGTCGTGGTCGAGGACGGCTCCAACAACCGTGACGGCATCAGCGGCGGCCGGCTGGCCGCACCGGTCGCCAAGGCGGTGATGCAGGCCGCACTCGGCAAGTAGGGAGCGGCCGCGACTGAGTGGAATGTCACGATCGGCACCCCCGTCCGGATACCGGTCTGGTATCGGCCGACGGCCGACTCCGGTCCGGCGCGGTCCGGGCGGTAGCGTATCCGCAAGCAGCGGGTGTGCCCGTTGCCGCCCGCGAGGCGTCACAGGGTCCTGATCGCAGAACCACCCGGGGCCGGGCCGGCGTCACTCGGAGCGTGCGGGGACACCTACGTCACAACCTCACCGGCGGGTGAGGGAGAGGGTCGGAACTATGGAAGAGCCTCGCCGCCTAGGCGGCAGGTACGAGCTCGGCGGCGTCCTCGGACGCGGCGGCATGGCCGAGGTGTACCTCGCCCATGACACCCGGCTCGGCCGTTCCGTCGCAGTGAAGACGCTCCGGGCCGACATGGCCCGCGATCCGTCCTTCCAGGCCCGCTTCCGTCGTGAGGCACAGTCGGCGGCGTCGCTGAACCACCCCGCGATCGTCGCCGTGTACGACACCGGCGAGGACTACATCGACGGAATCTCCATCCCGTACATCGTGATGGAGTACGTCGAGGGGTCGACCCTGCGCGAGCTGCTGCACTCCGGCCGCCGGCTGCTGCCGGAGCGCGCGCTGGAGATGACCATCGGCATCCTCCAGGCCCTGGAGTACTCGCACCGGGCCGGCATCGTGCACCGCGACATCAAGCCCGCCAACGTCATGCTGACCCGGCAGGGCAACGTCAAGGTCATGGACTTCGGCATCGCGCGGGCGATGGGCGACGCCGGCATGACCATGACGCAGACATCCGCCGTCATCGGCACCGCCCAGTACCTCTCCCCCGAGCAGGCCAAGGGCGAGCAGGTCGACGCCCGCTCGGACCTCTACTCCACCGGCTGCCTGCTGTACGAGCTGCTGACCGTGCGCCCGCCGTTCGTCGGCGACTCGCCGGTCGCGGTGGCGTACCAGCACGTCCGGGAGGAGGCGCAGCCGCCGTCCGCCTTCGACCCCGAGGTCCGCCCCGAGATCGACGCGATCGTGCTGAAGGCGCTCGCCAAGGACCGCGACTACCGGTACCAGAGCGCCGACGAGATGCGCGACGACATCGAGCGCTTCCTCGACGGCCTGCCGGTGGCCGCCGCCCAGCAGGCCGCCGCGTACGGCATGGGCGCCGGGGCCGGGTACGGCTACGACCAGAACGGCTACCCGCAGCAGCACGACCCGTACGGCCAGACCAACGTGCTGCCGCAGCAGCAGCCCGGCGGCCCCACCACGGTGCTGCCGCAGGCCGGCGGCCAGCCCGGCTACGGCCAGCAGCCCGGCTACCCGGACGACGGCTACGGCCAGACCTACGCCGGCGGGCAGGGCGGCGGCAACGACGGCTACGACGACGGCTACGGCCGCGGCGGCCGGCGCGGCGAGGAGCCGCCGAAGAAGAGCAACACCTCCTGGATCGTTCTGGCGGTCGCCGCCGTGCTGGTCCTGGTCGGCACCTTCTTCGTCGCCCAGGCGATGTTCAGCGACAAGAAGGACGAGAAGAAGGACGCGCCCAAGGTCACGGCGCCGAACCTGGTCGGCAAGAGCCTGGCGGACGCCAAGACCGCGGCCCAGCAGGCCGGTCCCAAGCTGGTGGTGACCGAGGGCGAGAAGATCGCCTGCCCGGACGCCGCCGTCAAGAAGGACCAGGTCTGCACCCAGACCCCGACGGCCGGCAACCAGGTCGCCGAGAGCGCCGTGATCACGGTGCAGCTCTCCTCCGGCCCGGCCAAGGCGAACGTGCCGAACGTGGTCGGCAAGACCAAGGACCAGGCCACCAAGGCGCTCGCCGACGCCGGCTTCACCAACGTCACCACCGAGTACAAGGACGACGACACCGCTCCGCAGGAGACGGTCACCGCCCAGGACCCGGCGGCCAGCGCGCCCGGTGACCCGACCGCTCCGGTCAAGCTCACCGTGTCGCAGGGCAAGACCAAGGTCACCGTGCCCAACGTGGTCGGCCAGCAGAAGGAGGCCGCGCAGGCCACGCTGGAGAGCGCCGGCTTCCAGGTCGACGCCTCGAAGACCGCGACGACCAACGACCCGACCAAGGTCAACACCGTCCTCTCGCAGTCGGTCCCGGCCAACAGCAAGGCCCCGGCCAACGCGAAGATCGTCCTGACCGTCCTCAAGGCGCCGGACAAGGCCACCGTTCCGCCGCTGCAGAACCAGAAGCTCCAGGACGCGATCGAGAAGCTGGGGAAGGCCGGCCTCGGCTACAGCGTCGTCGGCCCGCAGGACCCGAACTCGGTGGTTCTGGGCACCAACCCGCCGGCGGGCACCCAGCTGGACCCGAACACGCAGGTGATCCTGATGACCAAGCCGGCGGAGCCTGCCAAAGGGGACACCCCCACCCCATCCACCACCCTCCCCAAAGGGGGAAACAACTAAGCCCTGGTTCCCCTGGCTCTGAGGCAACGCCCGAGGGCCCGTCGCAGCGATTGCGACGGGCCCTCGGGCGTTCCCACAGGTGCTCGGGAGAGCGGCGCGGCTCCGGCGGGTGCTCAAGTGGCGCGGCTCCGGCGGGCGCTCAGGAGTGGCGCAGCTCCGGCGGGGGTGTCCGCTTGGCGTCCATCTCGTCGACCCGCACCAGGCTGCCCCAGACGGCCATCCGGTAGCGCGAGGTGTAGACCGGCGTGCAGGTCGTCAGCGTGATGTACCGGCCCGGGCCCTGGTAGCCCGAGCCCTTGGGGACGGGCGCCACGATGCCGGTGTCGTACTTGGACGTCTCCGGCAGGGTGTTGTCGACCTTGTAGACGTACCACTTGTCCTTGGTCTCGACCACGATCGCGTCGCCCTTGTGGACGGCGTCCAGGTCGTGGAACTTCGCCCCGTGGCCGTCCCGGTGCGCGGCCAGGGCGAAGTTGCCGGTCTCGTCCCACGGCATCGCCGCGCGGTACGGCTGCTCGTACACCCCGGCGACGCCTTCGGCCAGGGTGTCGGTGTCGGTGCCCATCCGGATCAGCACCTGGTAGTCCCGGCCCATCGCCGGGACGTGCAGGAACCCGACGCCCTCACCCGCGGCGTAGGCCGGGCCCGGCGTTCCCGTGGCGCCGGGGGACGCCGTCGCCCCCGGGGAGGCCGGGACAGGAGCGGCGGGAGTGGTGGGAGCGGCGGTGGGGCCGGCCGCCCAGGAGCTGCGCAGCCGGTCGGCGGCCCGGTCCGCGGAGGCGTCGGCCTGCACGTTGGTCCACCAGAGCGAGTACGCGACGAACAGGCCCAGCACCAGGCCGAGGGTGATCAGCAGCTCGCCGAAGACCCCCAGCGCGGCCAGCGCGCGGCCGCGGGCCCGGCCGCGGGGCGGGGGAGGCGGTGGCGGGAAGGCCTCTTCGGCCACCGGTTGCGCCGTCGCGTCCTGGGTCACTGTGCTCCCCCTCGTCCCTGTCCACCGGTGCGGCGGCCGTCCGCCGCCGCACCGCGCTGCCGCTAGCCGGCCGTGAGCCCGGCCGGCTTGCCCTGGCTCCGCGGCCGTTCCTCGATCATCTTGCCAAAGACGATCAGCCGGGCCTTGGAACTGAACTCCGGCGTGCAGGTGGTCAGCGTGATGTACCGGCCGGGCTGGTTGTACCCGGAGCCGTTGGGCACCGGCTTGATCACGCTCACGTTGGACGGCGGGGTCTCCGGGATGCCGCCGGTGACCTCGTACGTGTAGTACGCGGTCGCGGTCTCCACCACGACCTTGTCGCCCTTGGTGAGCTGGTTGATGTGCCGGAACGGCTCGCCGTGGGTGTTGCGGTGCGCGGCGAGCGCGAAGTTGCCGGTCTTGTCGGCCGGCATCCCGGTACCGGTGTAGTGGCCCACCAGGCCCTTGTCGAGCACCGCCGACTTGGAGGTGCCCTCGGCGATCGGGAACTTCAGGCCCAGCTTCGGCAGGTAGACGATCGCGAAGCCCTTGCCGGGCTCGAAGGTCTCGGGCTTGGCCGGGTCCGGCGCCGGCTGCCCGGACGCGCCGGGCGCCGGCTGGGGGGAGCCGAACTGCTGCTCCAGCTGGTTGCGGGCGCCGTCGGCGGCCGCGTCGGCCTGCACGTTGGTCCACCAGAGCTGGTAGGAGACGAACAGCAGCATCACCAGGCCGAGCGTGATGCAGAGCTCGCCGACGAACCGGGCGGCCACCACGGCCACCGACTCCTTGGGGCGTGCCGCTCCCCCGGCGCCGGCCCGGCCGCTCGCGCGGCGTCGACCGCCGCCCGAACGCACCGCCATCCGGCCCTGCGCGGCCCGCCGACGCTCCGCCCGGCCGCCGGTCGGCGGCCCGGCCGCACCGGCGGAGGCCGGCAGGAGCCGCAGCTGGAGCGTCTGGTCGGCCAGCCAGGGGTACTCGGGCTGACCGGGGCCGTCGGGCCCCCCGGCCGCGTCGGGGCCTCCCGAGCCGTCCTGACGGGGCTCCAGGGGCTCCTGGGGCCGCCCGGGCGGCCCGGCCTGCTCGTAGACGCCCCAGCCGTCCTCGGCCCCGCCCTGGGCGGGCTGCTGCGCCTGGTAGGGGTCGTACTGCTCGTACTGGCCGTCCTGCCGGTACTGGCCCCCCTGTTGGCCGCCCTGCCGGCCCCCCTGCTGGAACTGGCCGTCCTGCTGGTGCTGCCGGTCGGCCCCGGGCCCGCCGTACTGCGGGTTCTCCGGCCCGTACGGGCCGCCGTGGCCCTGGGAGTGGCCGTACCGGCCGCCCTCGTGCGGGCCCGCCCCCGACTGGTAACGCCCCTCCGGACGCACCGCGGTCACGCCGCTCAGCCCCGGCCGATCACCGGGGCGAGCCCGGCCGAACGGCCGACGGCCTGCGGATCGCCGCACTCGGCCAGCCAGTTGGCCAGCATCCGGTGCCCGCCCTCGGTGAGCACCGACTCCGGGTGGAACTGCACTCCCTCGACCGGCAGTTCACGGTGCCGCAGGCCCATGATCACGCCGCTCCCGGTCCGGGCGGTGACCACCAGCTCGTCCGGCACGGTGGCCGGCTCGACCGCCAGCGAGTGGTACCGGGTCGCGGTGAGCGGCGAGGGCAGGCCCTCGAAGACCCCGCCGTCCTCGTGGTCCACCAGCGAGGTCTTGCCGTGCAGCAGCTCGGGCGCCCGGCCGACCACCGCGCCGTACGCGACGGCGATCGACTGCAGGCCCAGGCAGACGCCGAAGACCGGCAGCCCGATGCCCGCGCAGTGGTGCACCATCTCGATGCAGACCCCGGCCTCCTCCGGCGCACCGGGCCCGGGGGAGAGCAGCACCCCGTCGAAGCCCGTCCCGCCGTCGCGGCGCACCGCGTGTTCGACCGTCACCTCGTCGTTGCGCACCACCTCGCAGGTGGCGCCGAGCTGGTAGAGGTACTGGACCAGGTTGAAGACGAAGCTGTCGTAGTTGTCGACGACCAGGATGCGGGGCTGGCTCGGCTGGGTGGTCATTCGCGCGCTATCTCCGTGGGATGCGGGGGCTGGGAGGAGGAGCAGTGCCGCCGGGTCAGCCCGCGGCGCCGTCGCCGCCGTCCACTGTGACGTCGCCGAAGGGGAGCAGCGGTTCCGCCCACGGGAAGACGTACGTGAAGAGGAGGTAGACCAGCCCCAGGACGAGGAGCAGCGAGATGAAGGCCCGGACCAGGGTGTTCCCCGGAAGGTGACGCCAGATCCAGCCGTACATGGTGCTCCCTCGACGTAACAGACTGGGGTCAAGAGTAGACCCGTGATCCGGGGCCGCGGGGCGGGCTTCCCGCACTGGCACCCGAGCGCGGGGCGCGCGCTACTGGCCGCCCGCCGAGCGCAGGTCGGCGGTGCCGGAGTAGCCGGGCACGGTGAGGTCGCCGCTCTCCTGGACCTTCCAGCCCAGCCCGTACGCCTGCACGTACTGCAGGTAGTTGCGGATCGTCGGGTCCGCCTCGACCGCCGTCCGCAGCGCGTCCGTCCTCCCGACGGCCTTCACCACGTAGGGCGGCGAGTAGACGCGGCCCTGCAGCAGCAGGGTGTTGCCGACGCAGCGGACGGCACTGGTGGAGATCAGCCGCTGGTCCATCACCTGCACGCCCTCCGCGCCGCCCCGCCAGAGCGCGTTGACGACCGCCTGGATGTCCTGCTGGTGGATGACCAGGTCGTTGACGCCGGGCTCGGGCACCCCGGGGATGCGCGCGGTGGCGTTCGGCGGGGCGTCGTTGAGGGTCACGGTGAGGCCGGGCCCCTGGAGCGGCTCCAGCGCGGCGCCCTGCCGGAGCGCGTCCTGCCGGGAGACGTCGGCGGGGTTGCCGCCCTGCTGCTCGGTGAGCTCCTGCGAGCGGGCCTGGAGATCGGCGAGCTGCGCCTGGGACTGCTGGTTCTGCGCGCTGCGCTGGCGTATCACGTCGCTGAGGCTGAGCAGCGAGTTGTCGGTGCGCAGGTCGGTCCCGCGGGCGGTCTGCGCGCTGATGTAGAAGAGCAGTCCGGCGAGCGCGAAAACGGCGCAGGTCAGGGCACGGCCGACAATTCGGGTGCCGGAGGAGCGACTACCGGCAGGCCGAGGGGGAATCGACAAATTAGTCACCGTACCCTTATCTCCTTCGGACCCGCCGAGCCACTACGCTAACGGACGCCGGTGGCACGTGCGGGGGCGGTCCCCATAGCGTTCTCCACAACCGCCATCGCCGGCCGCCCGACCCCCGCTGAACCCCTGCGCGGTCTCACAGCGCATCGACAGGAGAGCTCCTCGTGCCGAAGTCTCGACTCCGCAAGAAGTCCGATTACACCCCGCCGACCACGGCCGCCGCGGTGAAGATCAGCACGGGCCGCAGTTGGGTTGCCCCCCTGATGCTGGCCCTGTTCCTGGTCGGACTGGTGTGGATCGTCACCTACTACGTGACCAGTGGCAGCTGGCCGGTCGAGAGCTGGCACAACTGGAACATCCTGGTGGGCTTCGGCTTCATCGCGGCGGGGTTCGGCGTCTCCACCCAGTGGAAGTGACGGGGCTCCAGCCCTGAGCGCGCGAGCGCCGCCCCGGGAGGACTTCCGCCCGGGGCGGCGCTGCGGTGTGCCCGGACGCGGCCGTGCGCCCGGAGTTCCACCATCCGGTTATCCCGCTTATCGCGCTTATCCACATGGTTATCCACACTGGGGAAAAGTCCTCCCGGCCTGTGGATAACCTGCGCCGCGCGCCCTTTCCACACCCCCGCGCGCCGTCCCCCGAATGCCGAATAGGCACAGCAGGACACGCGTAGAACAGCAGTCCACAGGGCACTCGCCCAACTGGCTGTGCACGACTTCCCACCCGCTGTGGACAAACGTCCGGGCGCGTCACCCGCCGTAGCGGGCCATCCCGACCAGGACCATCGCCAGCACCAGGCCCGCCATCGCGGCCACCGTCACCGTCTGGACGGGCAGCCTGCGGGCCTGCGGGGCGTACATCAGGCCGATCGCGGTGAGCGTCCCGGCGATCAGCCCGCCGAGGTGCGCGCGCCAGTCGATGCCGCTCACCGAGAAGGTGACGATCAGGTTGAAGACCAGCAGCGCGACCACCGGGCCGAGCGGCATCCTGGTCCGCTTGTACATCACCACGGTGGCGCCGAGCAGGCCGAAGATGGCGCCGGAGGCACCCAGCGAGTTCATGAACCCGCCGGCCAGCAGGAAGGCGAACGCGCTGCCGGCCAGGCCCGAGACCAGGTAGACCGCCAGGAAGCGGACCCGTCCGAGGGCAGCCTCCAGGGGCGGGCCGATCACCCAGAGCATCACCATGTTGGTGGCGATGTGCCAGGGCTCGACGTGCAGGAAGGTCGCGGTCAGCAGCCGGTACCACTGGTCCGGTCCGGCCGCGACGCCGTACGGGAACCCGGTGATCTGCGGGCCCACGCTGAACAGCGAGAGGTCCTCGGACAGCCACGGCTTGAGCACGTAGGCGGCGAGGACGAAGACCACCAGGTTGACCCCGATCAGGGCCTTGGTGACCAGCGCGCCGTCCGCGGTCAGCTGCCCGCCGAACCGGGTGGTGGCCTGCCGGACCTCGCGGTTGGCGCCCTGGACGCACTCCGGGCAGTGGAAGCCCACCGAGGCGCTCACCATGCACTGCGGGCAGATCGGCCGGCCGCAGCGGGAACAGCCGATGCCCGTCTCCTGCCCGGGGTGCCGGTAGCAGTGCGCCAGGCCTCCCCCGGGCCCCGGGGTCCGGTCCGTCGGCGGCCTGGGCTCGTCCGGGAGCATCAGCGGTTTCCCCTTCTCGCACGCCTGCTACGCAATCCCGGCGGCGCCCCGCCGAACGGGGTACACCGGCATCGCCAGCGTACTGCGACGGGATCGGCCCCGGGCGGCCCCGGCCCCCGTCGCCGTACCGGTCTCCTTCGGCGCCGCCCCCGGCCTCCCTCCGCCCGCACCGCCCCGCGTACGGCCCATCCCGGAGTGCTGCGGGACAAATCACCATGCATGATCAGCATTCAGGTGGATATGTGCATATAGGACGCCACCCAGGAGGAGAGACTCGTGACCCGTTTGGACTCAGCTCGTGAGACGGCCGGAAAGACCCGGGACACCCTCGCGCCCTACGCCGTGACCGCCAAGGTGACCGCGGTGCACCTCGCGGACGGCGCGAAGCAGCGGCTGGGCCCCGCCCTGGACGCGGTCGGGCCGAAGGCCGCCCACGCCGCCCACAGCGCCCGCGTCCAGTACGTCAAGCACGTCGCCCCGCAGCTCGGTCACGCCTTCGCCAGCCTGCCGCCCGAGGCCCAGCAGAACGCCCTCAAGGCCCTGCACCGCGCCCAGGAGGCCGCCCTGGCCGCCCGGCTCTCCGCGGCGCGCGCCACCGACCAGGCCCGGACCACGATCGGCCCCAGGGTCGTCCAGGCCGTCGAGGAGGCCCGCGCCACCGTCGTCCCCGTGGCGGTGGAGGCCCAGACCCGCGGCGCCGCCGCGCTGACCGCCCTGCACGGCAACGTCACCTCCGCCGAGATCAGCGAGCTCGCCGCCCGGAACGCCAGGAGGGAGCACCGCAGCGGCTGGGCCACCGGCCTGGCGGTCGCCGGCGCCCTCGCGATCGGCAGCGGCATCGTGGCCTGGCAGTGGTGGCGCCACCACAGCAACCCCGAGTGGCTGGTCGAGCCCCCGGCCCCCGAGCGGCCCGCGGCCACCGGCGCCACGGCCACCACGTCCCGCAACTCCGGCGCCCACGCCTCGGGCAGCGCCGGCCAGACCGACGCCCAGATGAACGGCTCGGGCGCCGGGTCCGACGCCGCCGGCCCCCACGCGGAGGCGGGCACCACCGCCCCCAAGCCCGGCCCGCCGCCCGGCAAGCCCGCCCCCGACGACGACCGCCCCAAGCCGCACGACCCGCGCAAGCCGCACTGACCGGCCCGCCCCGGGCGTCCCGCACACCCGAAAACGCCGATCGGCCGCTGACCCGGATTCAGGTCGGCGGCCGATCGGCTGTTCCACTGTGGAGCTTAGGAGACTCGAACTCCTGACATCTGCCTTGCAAAGGCAGCGCTCTACCAACTGAGCTAAAGCCCCTCGACGGCACTGTGCGCACCGTCGGGCACTAGCGTACCGGGTTCCGGCGGGAATCCCACGCCCTCCCCGGAACCTCACGCCCCGACGGTGCCGGGAAAGCCGGCCGCCCCGGTCACCCGACCGGGCCGGCCGACCCGGGAGACGCCGTGCGGCGCCTCCGAAGATCGTCGATCGTCAGATCGTCCGGGTCCTCAGCGACCGGCCGGGACCGGGTCGGTGGCCTCGGTCCACAGGTCCTGCTCGGCGCGGTCCGCCTGGACCTGACGGTAGACAAAGAAGCCGCCGAGGGCGACCAGGGCGACCAGGAGAAGCTTCTTCACCGCGGGACCTCGTCCTTCTTGCGTAGCGGACTCAACAGCCGTGCTCCGACCGGATGGCCGGGCCGACGAGTCCATGATTTGTTACGAGCACGAACGGGCTGCCGGGTGCCAGACTGCCCTTGCGGCCGATGATACACACCGGTGTCCCAATCGTGACCAGCCGCCGCTGCCTCCAACCGACCGGTCCGGCCGAAGGATTGACGCCGCACCTTCTGTCGTACGGTCGGCCCGGCCCGAGCCGGGCCCGACGGCGTCCCCGGCCCGCCCCGCACAGGTCGTCCACCGGCCCGCGCAGGCCCGCGCCGGCCCCCGGCGGCTAGCCCCGCGCCGGCGGCACCACCACGGCGGTACCGGCCGCCAGGTCCACCCTGGTCCTCGGCGGCGCCCCCTCGCCCTCCTCGTCGCGCAGCATCAGGGTGCTGCGCCGCTCGTCGAGCTCGTGCTGCTTGCCCGCCGCGAACTGCGCGTGCAGCTGCTCGAACCCGGTCGCCGAGACCTGCCCCTCCCGGCCCGTTCCCCGCCACGGGATCCAGCGCGACTTCCGCGCCCACAGTGCCGTCTGGTCGACGAAGGCCAGCACGACCAGCGCGCAGACCAGCCCGGGAATGCTCATCGCCCAGAACAACGCCATGCCGTCACCGCCCGCCGTGCCCGTCCGCCCCCACAACCGGAGAACTCCCGGGCACGGCACGCAGTTCCTCCGGGACCCCGGGAACGCCGAAGGGCCCGGAGCGAGATCGCTCCGGGCCCTTCGCGGTGGTGGGCCTAACAGGACTTGAACCTGTGGCCTCTTCCTTATCAGGGAAGCGCTCTAACCGTCTGAGCTATAGGCCCTTGCCGCACTGAAAGATTAGCGGACCGACGGCCGATCTCCAAAATCCGGTCCGGCGGGGCTCGCGGCAGGGGTCTGCTGGTGAGGGGCGGTGGCGGGGCGGAGCAGCCACTCCTCGCGGGTGGCGGGGAGACGGGCGGCGCCCTCGGGGCCGGTGCGGACGGCGAGGATCTGGTTCACGCCGATCCGGTTCTCCTCGAAGGCGAGCGCGGAGGCCGCCATGTAGAGCCGCCAGACCCGGGCCCGGCCGCGGCCGACCAGCCGGACGGCCTCCGTCCAGCGCACCTCCAGGTTGGCCACCCACTCGCGCAGGGTCAGCCCGTAGTGCTCGCGCAGCGACTCGACGTCGCGCACCTCGAAGCCGGCCTCCTCCAGCCGGGCCACCGTGGAACCGACGGGGGAGAGCTCGCCGTCAGGGAAGACGTAACGGTCGATGAACGGGCTGGGGCGGTACGGCTCACCGGGGTGGTTGGGACGGCGGGCGATCTGGTGGTTGAGCAGGCGGCCCCCGGGCACCAGCAGCCGGTACAGACCCGCGGCGTAGACCCGGTACTGCTCGGTGCCGACGTGCTCGGCCATGCCGACGCTGGAGATCGCGTCGAACGGGCCGTCCGGGACCTCCCGGTAGTCCTGGAGGCGGATCTCCACCCGGTCGGCGAGGCCGGCCTCCTCGACCCGCCGGCGGGCCAGCGCCACCTGCTCCTCGGAGATGGAGACGCCGACCGCCGTGACGCCGTAGTGCGCGGCCGCGTGCAGCACCAGCGAGCCCCAGCCGCAGCCGACGTCCAGGAGCCGCATCCCCGGCCGCAGGCCGAGCTTGCGGCAGATGAGGTCGAGCTTGGCCTCCTGCGCCGCCTCCAGGCTCTTCGCGGCGGGCGCCCAGTACGCGCAGGAGTACACCATCGACGGGCCCAGGACGAGGCCGTAGAAGTCGTTCCCGACGTCGTAGTGGTGGCTGATGGCCGCGCGGTCCCGGCTGCGGCTGTGCAGCCGCCCCTGGACCGCCCCGGCCTCCTCCGGCGGCGGGGTGGGCTGCGGGCCCAGCGCACCGGCCCGCAGCAGGGCCCGCAGCACCGCGCGGCCCTTGGGGCCGAGCACGTCGGCCGGGCCCAGCCGGAGCAGCCGGATCTCGGGGCGCTCGGAGAAGTGCGCGACCGCCGTCAGCACCTCGTAGAGGTCGGTCCCGGGCGCGACCTCCAGGTCGCCCGAGACGTAGGCCCGGGCCAGGCCCAGCTCACCCGGCTGCCAGAGCAGGCGGCGCAGCGCGCGGCGGTTGCGCAGCACGACGGTGGGCGCCCCCGGCGGCCCGGCCGTGCTGCCGTCCCAGACCTGCACCCGCAGTGGCACCGGGACCCCCAGGAGCCCTTCCAGGGCCTCGACCAGTTGCCTTGCGAGCTGAGCCATCGCGCGCCTCCGTCCAGCCGTACCTGCACAGCCGTGCCCTCCCCGGCCGTTCGGACCGGGGGGCGGCCTGCGGCACTCGGAAACTCGACACGAGCGCACCCAGCAAATCCCACCGTGGCGGACGCCGATCCGGGCGGCACGCCGCGGGGGTCGGCTGTCACCCGAACGCCGACGGGCCCCGCAGGCTGGAACAGCCTGCGGGGCCCGCTCATTCCGTACACCGGGGAATTCCTGACCGGGGGTCAGCCACCGGCCACGGTGGCCGGAAACGGCTCCTCCCGGCCGGAGGTCAGTCCTCCTCGGCCAGGGTCAGCTCGATGCCGCCGGTGAAGCCGGCCGCGGCGTTGTAGATGAACGCCGAGAGCGTGGAGAGCGCGGTCAGCAGCACCACGTCGACCACGGCGATCAGCGAGGTGAAGGTCATCACCTTGCCGAACCCGACGTAGTCCATCAGGTTGATGCCGCTGTTGGGGGCCTCGCCGGCGGTGACCTCCTTGAGGGTCTTGGTCAGCGAGTCGAAGACCCCGAGCGAGTCCAGCGTCATCCACAGCACGGCGGCCGCCACGATGATGATGATCCCGACCGCCACCGACAGCAGGAAGCTGACCTTCATGACCGACCACGGGTCGGCCTTGGTGATCCGCAGCCGGGCCTTGCGGGTCCGGCCCAGGCCCGGCCCGGCCGCGGCCGGCGCGGCGGCCGGACGGCGCGGGGCACCGCCGGGGACCGGCGTGCCGCCGGGCGGGGTGTTACCGCTCACCCGGGTACCCCGGGGCGGCGTCGGCTGCCCCTTGGCGTACGTGGTCGGCTGCGAGAACCCGCCCGCCGACGGCGGGGGCGTGGCCGGCTGGCCGCCGTACGTCGCCCCGCCGCCCTGACCCGCCGCACCGACCGGTGGCATCAGCGAGGTGGACGAAGCCGGGTGCTCGGCCGGCGGCTGCGGCACCCCGTAGCCCCCGCCGCCCTGTGCTGCGCCCGGACGGCCGCCGGTGGCTCCTCCCGCAGCACCCGTGGCTCCACTCACTGGTCCTCCCGCACTTCCCACCAGGACGGCAACACCGTCCTGCGTCGTCACTCGTCATCCAGCGCCCGGCGGGATTGCCCGGAACTGGTCGGCGGCCGGTGCCGCCGCGCCCATCCTTCTCGACGCTGCGACACCGGCCCACGGTTCGGCTCAGGCCTGGGCGTCCTCGCCGCCGGCGACCGTCTCCGTACCCTCGGCCACCTCGGGGGACTCGGTGCCTGCGACCTCGTCCTCCAGCGACTCCTCGTCCTCGGCCTCCGCGTTGCGGGCCATGCCCACGACCGCGTCGCGCTTTCCGAGGTTGATCAGTTGGACGCCCATGGTGTCACGTCCGGTTTCACGAACCTCGGAAACCCTCGTGCGGATCACCCCACCCGACAGGGTGATCGCCATGATCTCGTCGGTGTCGTCGACCACCAGCGCGCCGACCAGCGAGCCCCGGCCCTCGACGATCTTCGCCGCCTTGGTGCCGTAGCCGCCGCGTCCCTGGACACGGTACTCGTCCACCCCGGTGCGCTTGGCGTAGCCGCCGTCGGTGGCGGTGAAGACGAACGTGCCCGGACGGACGACGTTCATCGAGAGCAGCTCGTCGTCCTCGCGGAAGGACATGCCCTTGACGCCGGAGGTGGCGCGGCCGGTGGGCCGCAGCGCGTCGTCGGTCGCGGTGAACCGGATCGACTGGGCCTTCCGGGAGACCAGCAGCAGGTCGTCCTCGGCGGAGACCAGCTCGGCACCGATCAGCTCGTCGTCCCGGCCGTGCTCGTCCTGGCGCAGGTTGATCGCGATCAGGCCGCCGGAGCGCGGGGAGTCGTAGTCCTTCAGGGCGGACTTCTTCACCAGGCCGGCCCGGGTGGCGAGGACGAGGTACGGCTTGTCCTCGTAGGTGCGCACCGCCATCACCTGGGTGATGTGCTCCTCCGGCTGGAAGGCCAGCAGGTTGGCCACGTGCTGGCCGCGGGCGTCGCGCCCGGCGTCCGGCAGCTCGTAGCCCTTGGCGCGGTAGACCCGGCCCTTGTTGGTGAAGAACAGGATCCAGTTGTGCGTCGTCGTCACGAAGAAGTGGTCGACGATGTCGTCCTGCTTCAGCTGGGCGCCGCGCACGCCCTTGCCGCCGCGCTTCTGCGAGCGGTAGAGGTCGGAGCGGGTCCGCTTGACGTAGCCGCCACGGGTGATCGTGACGACGATGTCCTCCTCGGCGATGAGGTCCTCGATGGAGAGGTCGCCGTCGGAGGGGATGAGGGTGGAGCGCCGCTCGTCGCCGTACTTCTCGACGATCGCGGTGAGCTCCTCGGAGATGATCTCCCGCTGGCGGACCGGGGAGGCGAGGATCGCGTTGTACTCGTCGATCTTGCGCTGCAGCTCGTCGTGCTCGTCCATGATCCGCTGGCGCTCCAGGGCGGCCAGCCGGCGCAGCTGCATCTCCAGGATCGCGTTGGCCTGGATCTCGTCGATGGTGAGCAGGTTCATCAGGCCGCTGCGGGCCGCGTCGGCCGACTCGGAGGCCCGGATCAGCGCGATGACCTCGTCGATCATGTCCAGCGCCTTGAGCAGGGCGCGCAGGATGTGCGCGCGCTCCTCGGCCTTGCGCAGCCGGAACCGGGTGCGCCGGACGATGACCTCGACCTGGTGGTTGACCCAGTGCCGGATGAAGGCGTCCAGCGCGAGCGTGCGCGGCACGCCGTCGACCAGGGCCAGCATGTTGGCGCCGAAGTTGGTCTGCAGGTCGGTGTGCTTGTAGAGGTTGTTCAGCACGACCTTGGCGACGGCGTCGCGCTTGAGCACGATGACCAGGCGCTGGCCGGTGCGCGAGGAGGACTCGTCGCGGACGTCGGCGATGCCGGCGATCTTGCCGTCCTTGACCAGGTCGGCGATCTTCAGGGCGAGGTTGTCCGGGTTGACCTGGTAGGGCAGCTCGGTGATCACCAGGCACTGGCGGCCCTGGATCTCCTCGACCTCGACCACCGCGCGCATGGTGATCGAGCCGCGCCCGGTCCGGTACGCCTCCTCGATCCCGCGGCGGCCGACGATCAGGGCGCCGGTCGGGAAGTCCGGGCCCTTGATCCGCTCGATCAGGGCCTCCAGCAGCTCCTCGTTGGAGGCGTCCGGGTGCTCCAGCGCCCAGAGCGCACCGGAGGCGACCTCGCGGAGGTTGTGCGGCGGGATGTTGGTGGCCATGCCGACCGCGATGCCGGTGGCACCGTTGATCAGCAGGTTGGGGATGCGCGCGGGCAGGACGGTGGGCTCCTGCGAGCGGCCGTCGTAGTTGGCGGCGAAGTCGACGGTCTCCTCGTCGATGTCGCGCATCATCTCCATGGCCAGCGGCATCATCTTGCACTCGGTGTAGCGCATGGCCGCCGCCGGGTCGTTGCCCGGGGAGCCGAAGTTGCCGTTGCCGTCCACCAGCGGCATCCGCAGCGACCACGGCTGGGCCAGGCGGACCACGGTGTCGTAGATCGAGGTGTCACCGTGCGGGTGGTAGTTGCCCATGACGTCGCCGACGACGCGGGCGCACTTGTAGTAGCCCTTCTCGGGGCGGTACCCGCCGTCGTACATCGCGTAGAGCACGCGCCGGTGCACCGGCTTGAGGCCGTCGCGGACCTCGGGCAGCGCGCGGCTCACGATCACGCTCATCGCGTAGTCGAGGTAGGAGCGCTGCATCTCGGTCTCGAGCTCGATCGGCTCGACCCGGGAGACGAAGGTGTCCGTGGTGGTGCCGGCGTCCGGCTGCTCGCCGTCGGGACGGTTGTCGTCGACCACTGGTGGTCAGTTTCCTTTCACGCGTGACTGGACTGTGCTGACGGGGGCGGACCCCGTCACACGTCCAGGAAGCGGACGTCCTTGGCGTTGCGCTGGATGAAGGACCGGCGGGCCTCGACGTCCTCGCCCATCAGGACGGAGAAGAGGTCGTCGGCGCGGGCCGCGTCCTCCAGGGTGACCTGCATGAGCAGACGGTGGGCCTGGTCCATGGTGGTGACGCGCAGCTCCTCGGCGTTCATCTCGCCGAGACCCTTGAAGCGCTGGATCGCGTCGTCCTTCGGCAGCCGGCGCCCGGCCGCCACGCCCGCCGCGATGGTGGCGTCGCGCTCGCGGTCGGAGTAGACGTAGTCGAAGTCGTCCTTGCCCCACTTGATCTTGTACAGCGGCGGCATCGCCAGGTACACGTACCCGGCCTCGACCAGCGGCCGCATGAAGCGGAACAGCAGGGTGAGCAGCAGGGTGCGGATGTGCTGCCCGTCGACGTCGGCGTCCGCCATCAGGACGATCTTGTGATAGCGGAGCTTGGACTCGTCGTAGTCCTCCTGGATGCCGCAGCCGAAGGCCGAGATCAGCGCCTGGACCTCGGTGTTCTGCAGGACCTTGTCGATCCGGGCCTTCTCGACGTTCAGGATCTTGCCGCGGATCGGCAGGATGGCCTGGATCCGCGGGTCGCGGCCCTGCTTGGCGGAGCCGCCGGCGGAGTCACCCTCGACGATGAAGATCTCGCACTCGGCCGGGTCCTTGGACTGGCAGTCGCTCAGCTTGCCCGGCAGCGAGGCGGATTCCAGCAGGCCCTTGCGGCGCGTCAGGTCGCGCGCCTTGCGGGCGGCGACGCGCGCGGTGGCGGCCTGGATGGACTTGCGGATGATGTCCGCGGCCTCGTTGGGGTTGCGGTCCAGCCAGTCGTTCAGCTGCTCGTGGACGACCCGCTGGACGAAGGTCTTCGCCTCGGTGTTGCCCAGCTTGTCCTTGGTCTGGCCCTCGAACTGCGGCTCGCCGAGCTTGACCGAGATGATCGCGGTCAGACCCTCGCGGATGTCCTCGCCGGAGAGGTTGTCGTCCTTCTCGCGGAGCAGCTTCTTGTCCCGCGCGTAGCGGTTGACCAGACCGGTGAGCGCGGCGCGGAAGCCCTCCTCGTGGGTACCGCCGCCGTGCGTGTGGATGGTGTTGGCGAAGCTGTAGACACCCTCGGTGTAGGAGGAGTTCCACTGCATCGCGACCTCGACCGAGATCGACTTCTCCTTGTCCTCCGCCTCGAAGTCGATCACCGAGGGGTGGATCACCTCGCCCTTGCGGGAGTTGAGGTGGGTGACGAAGTCCGCGATGCCGCCGTCGTACTTGTACGTGACCGAGAGCGGCTTGCCGTCCTCGTCCGCGTGCTCGGGGCGCTCGTCGGTCAGCGAGATGCTCAGGCCCTTGTTGAGGAAGGCCATCTCCTGGAAGCGCCGGGAGAGCGTCTCGAAGGAGTAGACCGTCGTCTCGAAGATGTCCGGGTCGGCCCAGAAGGTGACGCTGGTGCCGTTGCGGTCGGTGGCCTCGCCCTTGACCAGGGCGGCGGTCGGCGCGCCCATCTTGTAGTCCTGGGTCCAGCGGTGGCCCTCGGTGTGGATCTCCACCGCGAGCCGGGTGGAGAGCGCGTTCACCACCGAGACGCCGACGCCGTGCAGACCGCCGGAGACCGCGTACCCGCCGCCGCCGAACTTGCCGCCCGCGTGCAGCACGGTGAGCACGACCTCGACGGCCGGCTTCTCCTGCCCGGGGACGATGCCGACCGGGATGCCACGGCCGTTGTCGACCACCCGCACGCCGCCGTCCGGCAGGATCGTGACGTCGATGGTGTCCGCGTGCCCGGCCATGGCCTCGTCGACGGAGTTGTCCACAACCTCCTGCACCAGGTGGTGCAGCCCACGCTCACCGGTGGAACCGATGTACATGCCGGGACGCTTGCGGACGGCGTCGAGGCCCTCCAGCACCTGGATGTTGCTGGCGTTGTAGGACTTCTCGCCCTGGTCGGTCTGGTCTGGGGTCTGGCTGGGGTTGCCGGAATCGGCCACGAAGCGCCCTCTCTGGCACAGCACGGGCCGCATCCCCGCCCCGTGTGGGCGGGCGTGCGACCACGGCGTTTCGACTCGGTTGCCACTAGCAACAGTGTTTGGCTCTCAGTCTACCGGTACGACTGACAGAGATGGGCGTTTGGCAGCCTCTGAGGGCAGATACGCCGCCCTGAATCCCCTCTGCACATGTCCCGATACTCGCCCCGGGGGCTCAGAGCGCCTGGAAGGGCCGTCAGGGGTTCCGGAAGATCCCGGTCCGCTCGGCACCGGGCGGGCCCCGGTCAGCCCCAGGTGTCGCCCGGCCCCTTGCTGCCCGGCGCCCGCAGCCGGCCGTAGCCGCGGACCGGCGCGGCCGGCCCGAGCACCTTGATGGTCTTGACCGTGCCGTGCCCCAGCTCGTGGTTCAGGCGTGCCACCAATTGCCTTGCCAGCCAGCGGAGTTGGGTGGCCCAGGCGGTGGAGTCGCACTGCACGACGAGCACCGCGGCCGCGTCGTCGTAGGAGGTGGGGGCGCAGTGCGCGGCGATGTCCGGGCCGACGATCTGCGGCCAGCGGCCCATCACGCCGCCGACCGCGGCCGAGGACTCCCACCCGCGCTCGGTCAGCAGCCGGTTGAGCGCCGCACCCAGCGGTACCGGGTCGCGGCCGTCCGAACGCGCACCGCTGCGCAGGCCGTGGCGCTTCGCCTCGCGCTTCTCCCTGACCTGCTCGCCGCGCTGCTTGGCCTGCGCCCGCGCCGCCCGCAGCGCCGAGCGGGCCAGATCGGCGCCGGTCGGTCCGGCGGCGTCCGGACCGGCGCCGGCCGGCTGCGGGGGGTTCTCGGCCGGCTCGCTCACGGCGATCTCCTATCCCCAGGCTGTGGACAACGGTGAGCCGTCCAGCGTACGGGAGCGGAGGGCGGCGGGCCGCCGGTGCACCGGTCGGGCACGGGCGGAAAGTGTGAGGGTGTGAAGGGGACCGCTCCTGCGCGGGGCGGGGGGAGCCCGGCGGCGGGGGCGCCGCCCGGCCCGGACGTCGGCGCGGGCCTCGGGTCCGGACGTCGGGTACGGCTGCCGGCCCCGGGCGTCAGGCGTCGACCCGGCGCACCGCGCCGTCGGCCACCGCGTACCGGGCCCCGGCCAGCGCCTTCGGCACGTCCTCCGCGACGGCCGCGGTGACCAGCACCTGCTCCCCGCCGGCGACCAGCTCGGCCAGCCGGTCCCGCCGGGTGGCGTCCAGCTCGGCGAAGACGTCGTCCAGGATCAGCACCGGCTCCCCGCCGTCGGCGCGCAGCAGCTCGTACGAGGCCAGCCGCAGGGCGAGGGCGAACGACCAGGACTCACCGTGGCTCGCGTAGCCCTTGGCGGGCAGCGGGCCGAGCCGGAGCACCAGCTCGTCGCGGTGCGGGCCGACCAGCGTCAGCCCGCGCTCGACCTCCTGCTTGCGGACCGCCTGGAGGGCCTGCAGCAGCTGCTCCTCCGCCTGCTCGCGGCTGGAGGGCAGCTCGCCCTCGAAGGAGCTGCGGTACTCCAGCACGGTCTCCCCGCCCGCGGGCGCGAGCTGCCCGTACGCGGCCGACACCAGCGGCTGGAGAGCGGCCACCAGCTGGATCCTGAAGGCGGTCAGCTCCGCTCCGGCGCGCGCCAGATGGCCGTCCCAGACCTCCAGGGTGGAGAGGTCCGCGCCCTTGCCGCCACCGGCCCGGCGGGCCATCGCGGCGGTCTTCAGCAGGGCGTTGCGCTGCTTGAGCACCCGTTCGTAGTCCTGCCGCACCCCTGCCAGCCGGGGGGCGCGGGCGGTCAGCAGCTCGTCGAGGAAGCGCCGGCGCTCGCCCGGGTCGCCCTTGACCAGGGCGAGGTCCTCGGGGGCGAACAGCACGGTCCGCAGCAGGCCCAGCACGTCGCGCGGCCGGACGTTGTCCGAGCGGTTGATCCGGGCCCGGTTGGCCTTGCCCGGGGTGATCTCCAGCTCCACCAGCGTGGTGCGGGAGCCGGCCACCACCGAGGCGCGGACCACCGCCCGCTCGGCGCCCAGCCGGATCAGCGGCGCGTCGGTGGCGACCCGGTGGCTGCCCAGGGTGGCGACGTAGCCGATCGCCTCGACCAGGTTGGTCTTCCCCTGGCCGTTCGGTCCGACGAAGGCGGTCACGCCCGGGTCGAGGGGTACCTCGGCCCGGGCGTACGACCGGAAGTCGGCGAGCGACAGATGCGCGACGTGCATGGCTGTGGACTGCGCTCGCCTTCTGTG
The DNA here is from genome assembly GCF_042266225.1 of Kitasatospora sp. NPDC056181. NCBI lineage: Bacteria > Bacillati > Actinomycetota > Actinomycetes > Kitasatosporales > Streptomycetaceae > Kitasatospora > Kitasatospora sp. NPDC056181. Next base: position 33,618 of record NZ_JBHJUK010000003.1, on the reverse strand, counting down.
ACTGTGCTCGCCCGGGGGCAGGCCCCCGGGCAGTGACGGGACTACTTCGACTCGACCGCGTGGCCGCCGAACTGGTTGCGCAGCGCGGCGATCATCTTCATCTGCGGCGAGTCCTCCTGGCGGGAGGCGAAGCGGGCGAAGAGCGAGGCGGTGATCGCCGGCAGCGGCACGGCGTGGTCGATCGCGGCCTCGACGGTCCAGCGGCCCTCGCCGGAGTCGGCGGCCCAGCCCTTGAGCTTGGCCAGGTGCTCGTCGTCGTCCAGGGCGCGGACGGCCAGGTCGAGCAGCCACGAGCGGATGACGGTGCCCTCCTGCCAGCTGCGGAAGACCTCGCGCACGTCGGTGACCTCGGGGGCGGCCTCCAGCAGCTCCCAGCCCTCGGCGAAGGCCTGCATCATCGCGTACTCGATGCCGTTGTGGACCATCTTGGCGAAGTGGCCGGCGCCGACCGCACCCGCGTGCACGGAGCCGAAGTCGCCCTCCGGCTTCAGCGCGTCGAAGACCGGCTTGGCCTTGGCGACGTGCTCGGCCGCGCCGCCGTACATCAGGGCGTAGCCGTTCTCCAGGCCCCAGACGCCGCCGGAGACGCCGCAGTCGACGAAGCCGATGCCCTTGGCGGCCAGCGCCTCGGCGTGCTTGACGTCGTCGGTCCAGCGGGAGTTGCCGCCGTCGACGACCACGTCACCGGGGGAGAGCAGCTCGGCGAGCTCGTCCACGGTCGCCTGGGTGGCGGCGCCGGCCGGGACCATGACCCAGACCACGCGCGGGCCCTGGAGCTTGGTGACGAGCTCCTGGAGGCTCTCGACGTCGGAGATGTCCTGGTTGCGGTCGTAACCGATGACGGTGTGGCCGGCGCGGCGGATCCGCTCGCGCATGTTGCCGCCCATCTTGCCGAGACCGATGAGGCCGAGCTCCATGACCAAGTCCTTACCTGTGGTGACATGCCTGCCGGCGGCGCCGTTGCCGCGCCCTCTGAGCCTACGCGCTGAAGCGCAAGGGCCTCCCCGCGGTCGGGCCGACCGGGGGAGGCCTTCCACAGGCTGTGCACAGCCTGTGGGTAACGCGTCGGGACGCCGGGGCGAACCGGATCAGCCGGAAAGGCGGACCGGCATGATCAGGTACTGGTAGGCCTCGTCCGCCTCGGTGTCGACCGAGGCCTTGCCGCTGAGCAGGGCCGGCTTGGTCGGCGTGGTGAAGCTCAGCTGGGCGTAGGCGGAGTCGATGGCCTTGAGGCCCTCCTCCAGGTAGCCCGGGTTGAAGGCGATCGAGATGGCGTCGCCCTCCAGGGAGGCGTCGATCCGCTCGGTGGCCTGGGCGTCGTCGCCCGAACCGGCCTCCAGCGTCAGCACGCCCTCCTCGAAGTTCAGCCGGACCGGGGTGTTGCGCTCGGCGACCAGCGAGACGCGCTTGAGCGCCTCCAGGAAGGGCTGCGTCTGGATCGCGGCGATCGCGTTGAACTCGGTCGGGAAGAGGCTGCGGAACTTGGGGAACTCGCCCTCCAGCAGCCGGGTGGTCGTCCGGCGGCCGGCGCCCTCGAAACCGATCAGGCCCTCGCCCGCGCCGCCCGAGGACAGGGCGATCGAGACGTTGTCGCCGCTGCCCAGGGACTTGGCGATGTCCTGGAGGGTCTTGGCGGGCACCAGGGCGACCGCGGAGATGTCCGGCTGCTCGGGCTTCCACAGCAGCTCGCGGACGGCGAAGCGGTAGCGGTCGGTGGCGGCCAGGGTGATCCGGTCGCCCTCGATCTCGACCCGGACACCGGTGAGCACCGGGAGGGTGTCGTCGCGGCCCGCGGCCACCGCGGCCTGGCTGACCGCCGAGGCGAAGACGTCGCCCGGGACGGTGCCGGTGGCGGTCGGCATCTGGGGCAGGGCCGGGTACTCGTCCACCGGGAGGGTGGGGAGGGTGAACCGGGAACTGCCGCAGACCACGCTGACCCGCTGGCCGTCGGTGGAGATCTCCACAGGCCTGTTGGGAAGGTTGCGCGAGATGTCGTTCAGCAGCCGGCCGGAGACCAGCACGGTGCCGGGCTCCTCGATGTCGGCCTCCAGCTCGACCCGGGCCGAGACCTCGTAGTCGAAGCCGGACAGCGCCAGGCTGCCGTCCTGTGCCGTCAGCAGCAGGCCGGCCAGCACCGGCACCGGCGGCCGTGCCGGGAGGCTGCGGGCAGCCCAGGCCACCGCCTCCGCGAGGACGTCACGCTCCACCCGGAACTTCACCGGTAACCGCCTCCTGGATCGAGCGCTCCCGCTCGCACGTCTGGTTCTTCTGATCTTGGTCTTCGGTGCGGCTGACCGCCGAGCTCTGCCACTCCGCTTCCAGTCGCCGAGGACAGTCTGACGTACTCCACCGACAGACGGGGCAGACGGGCGGAAGCAAGCCGAACAGATGTCGGGGTCCGGTTGTCCACAGATTTCGAGCCCACCCGCTTTTGAACGAGTCGACTGGTCTATAGGTGTAGCAGTAGTAGTAGGGCCTGTGGAAACCGTGGATAACCCCGTTTCGGCAGGTCAGGCCCGGTTTTTTGTCCACAGGAGGTGTGGACGGCAGCTGTGGACGGACACGGCCCGCTGTGGACAGCGGAGCGTTACCCACAGGCGACGGTGGGTATCCACAGGTTATCCCCAGCGCTGTCCCCAGATCCGGGCCCGGTTATCCACGGGGCCCGGTCAACATTACGTGACGCCTTTCACACCAGGGCATGAACGCCACCACAAGGTTGTCGAACTGTGGACGCCGCTGTGGACAACCTGGGGATAACCCGGACGGCCCTGGGGACAACCGGTGGATAACCCGGACGGCCCTCTGACGGCCCGCCAATTGTCCACACCCTGTGGATAACCGTTGTGCACAAGTCCACAGGCACCTGACCTGCGCGGAAGAGCGTAGCGGCGGCGGGCCTGTGGAGGAATTCTGGATAACTCGGGGCTCACCGGCCTGTGGACGGTGGAGAAGCGGCTCCGGCTGTGGACAACGGCCGTTCGCGCCCGGCGGGTTCGAATCCCCGGTCAGATGTTCGACGCCGCCTGCGCAGTGGCGCGGCGTCCGTCACCCGCAACCCTGCCCGGCGAATCGGCCGCGCACACCTGTGGATATGCCGAAAGGGCGTCAGGATGGCTCCTGACGCCCTTCAACGGCTGTGGACGGACTAGCTCTTGATGCGGTTGGTCAGCTCGGTGACCTGGTTGTAGATCGAGCGGCGCTCGGCCATCAGGGACCGGATCTTGCGGTCGGCGTGCATCACCGTGGTGTGGTCGCGGCCGCCGAACTGGGCGCCGATCTTCGGCAGTGAGAGGTCGGTCAGCTCCCGGCAGAGGTACATGGCGATCTGCCGGGCCGTCACCAGCACGCGGCTGCGCGAGGAGCCGCAGAGGTCGTCCACGCCCAGCCCGAAGTACGCGGCGGTCTGCTGCATGATGACCTGCGCGGTGATCTCCGGCCCGGCGTCCTCGTCCCCGCCCGGGATCAGGTCCTTGAGGACGATGCCGGCCAACTCCAGGTCCACCGGCGCCCGGTTGAGGTTGGCGAAGGCGGTGACCCGGATCAGGGCGCCCTCCAACTCCCGGATGTTGCGGGTGATCCGGGAGGCGATGAACTCCAACACGTCCGCGGGGGCGTTCAGTTGCTCCTGGATCGCCTTCTTGCGCAGGATCGCGATCCGGGTCTCCAGCTCCGGCGGGGTGACGTCGGTGATCAGCCCCCACTCGAAGCGGTTGCGGAGCCGGTCCTCCAGCGTGATCAGCTGCTTGGGCGGCCGGTCGGACGAGAGGACGATCTGCTTGTTGGCGTTGTGCAGGGTGTTGAAGGTGTGGAAGAACTCCTCCTGCGTGGACTCCTTGCTCGCCAGGAACTGCACGTCGTCCACGAGCAGGATGTCCATGTCCCGGTAGCGCTTGCGGAACGCGTCCGCCTTGCCGTCCCGGATCGAGTTGATGAACTCGTTGGTGAACTCCTCCGAGGACACGTAGCGCACCCGGGTCCCCGGGAAGAGGCTGCGCGAGTAGTGCCCGATGGCGTGCAGCAGGTGGGTCTTGCCCAGCCCGGACTCGCCGTAGATGAAGAGCGGGTTGTACGCCTTGGCCGGGGCCTCGGCGACCGCCACCGCCGCCGCGTGCGCGAAGCGGTTGCTCGCGCCGATGACGAAGGTGTCGAAGAGGTACTTGGGGTTCAGCCGGGCGGCCGGCTCGTCCTTGCGGGAGCCGCCGGCCGGAGGGGCGCCGGGCGGGGCCGGGACGCCGGGCACGGCCGGGCGGTCGGTGGCGCGCTCGGCCGGGGCCTTGTCCGAGGGGCGGCCGGGGGCCGGGCGCGCCGCGGGGGAGCGGCGGCCCGCGGCGGTCCGCGGGTGCTCGCCGGGACCGGGGCCGTAGGCGCCGCCGAACAGGTCGCCCTGGGTGGTCGCGGGCGGACCGGGGACCGGACGGGGAGCCGGACGCGAGGTCGGCGGCTCGGGCTCGGGATAGCCGGGGGACTGCTCCGGGTACCCCTGGTGGCTCTCCCACGGCGGCTGCTGGGCCGGCCCGCCGTAGGGCGAGGGCTGGCCGCCGTACGCGGGGGCCTGGTGCTCCTGGTAGCCGCCCGCCCCGTACTGGTCCTGCTCGTACTCGGACTCGTACGGCCGCTCGTACTGGTGGCCGGGGTGGCCGGGGTGGCCCGGGTGGGGCTGACGGGCCTGGTGGGCCTGGTGGCCGTACTCGCCGCCGCCCTCGGAGCGCGTCCACGGCTCGCCGGCCTGCTGCTCGGCGGCCGGCGGTTCGGCCGGGGCCGGCGCGGTGGGCACGGCGTTGGCGTCGACCATCACGGCGATCCGGACGGGACGGCTGAGCTCGCGGCTGAGGGCCTCGGTCAGCTGCGGCAGCAGCCGGCCCTCCAGCACCTGCTTGGCCCGCTCGTTGGGGGTCGCCAGCAGGGCGGTGTCGTGCATCATCCACATCGGCTGGGTGCGTTGCACCCACTGCTTGTCCATCTCCCCGACATCCGGGTCGCCGACCAGCCGCTCGACGACTCTCGCCCAGACCGGGACGAGGTCGCTGTTGACATCAGCCACTGGTGCACGCTTTCTCGGGTCCCCGCGGCTCCAGCAGGGGTAGTGGATCAAGAGACTGTGGAGCTGTGGTCCGTTGGCGTCCGACGACGCAGAACAAACCAGACAAGTCCTGCAACGGTAGTCAGCGAACAGAGCCGGATCAAGTCGTTGTCCACAGGCTGTGGGCGACGGGGTCGGTGGGTGGGACGGCCGAGGGCCGTCCGGCGGGTCCGGGCCCGCCCGACGCGAACGGCTGGTTTGACCCTCGTGCCCCGTCCCGCGTACCGTAACCAGGTCGAGTTGTCGATGGCCGCTGCCGCATGTCCGCGGGTCCACCCGCTCCATAAGGCGCGCAGCACGGGCGCCGTGGATTGCCTCAAACCCCAGCCGAACTGGGGCGATGGGCCGGATTTCCGTATCAGGGGAGATCACGCGGACGCACGGTGACGGCCAAGCGACATCCCGTCATCCTACGATTCACCTCAGGAGCCCCCGAGTGAGCAAGCGCACCTTCCAGCCGAACAACCGTCGCCGCGCGAAGACCCACGGCTTCCGGCTGCGTATGCGTACCCGCGCCGGCCGCGCCATCCTGGCCGCCCGCCGTGGCAAGGGCCGCAGCGCCATCTCCGCCTGATCCGCGCCAGAGTCTGTTGTGCTGCCCACCGAGAATCGGCTGCGGCGGCGCCAGGACTTCGCGACCGCGGTGAAACGCGGTCGCCGGGCCGGCCGGCCCCTACTGGTCGTCCATCTCAGCAGAGACGGTGACCCGAAGGGGCAGGCCGACCGGACCAGCGACTCCCGCCCGCACGTCGCCGAGGGGACTCCTTCGGCGCGTGCGGGTTTCGTCGTGAGCAAGGCCGTCGGCCCGGCCGTCGTCCGGAACCTGGTCAAGCGCCGGCTTCGCCATCTCGTTCGTGATCGTCTGTCCAGGCTGCCCGCCGGTAGCCTGATAGTGGTGCGTGCGCTGCCCCAGGCCGCGTCCGCCTCGTACCAGGACCTGGAACGCGATCTGGACGCGGCGCTCAAGCGGTTGCTGAAGGCGGAGCCCGCCGTGACGGCGCCGACGGGAGCAGGGCGATGAAGTACCTGCTGATGGGTCTGATCCGGGTCTACCAGTGGACCATCAGCCCACTGCTCGGTCCGGTGTGCCGTTACTACCCCTCCTGTTCGCACTACGGCTTCGAGGCCGTGAAGGTGCACGGGGCGGTCAAGGGCGGCGGCCTGACCGCCTGGCGCATCCTGCGCTGCAATCCGTGGACGCCCGGCGGGGTCGATCATGTCCCGCCGCGCAAGCACCCGGTGTGGCACCGCCGACTGCGAGACCTGCTGAACAGCCGGTCCGCCGCCGGACAGCCGGTGACCACGCCCCCCGCCGGTCCGGACCCCGAGGGCCCGGCGACCATTGGTCCCTTGGGGCCGATCCCAATGTCCAAGGAGCCTGACCGGTGACCTTCTCCTTCCTGAACCCCCTGTACACAGCGGTGTCCTGGATCATCGTCCAGTTCCACTCGCTGTACAGCCACATCTTCGACCCGGACGGTGGCTGGGCCTGGGGTCTGGCCATCGCCTCCATGGTGGTCGTGATCCGGATCTGCCTGATCCCGCTCTTCGTGAAGCAGATCAAGGCGACCCGGGCCATGCAGGCGATCCAGCCGAAGATGAAGGCCATCCAGGAGCGCTACAAGAACGACAAGCAGCGCCAGTCCGAAGAGATGATGAAGCTGTACAAGGAGGCGGGTACCAACCCGTTCTCCAGCTGCCTTCCCATCCTCGTGCAGGCGCCGTTCTTCACCGCCCTCTACGGCGTGCTGGCCTCGGTCGCCAAGGGCAAGCCGATCGGTGTCATCCACGGCGACCTGCTGGTGAGCGCCGGCAAGGCGCACATCTTCGGTGCCCCGCTCTCCGCGACCTTCGTCGGCAGCACCGAGACCAGCGTCAAGATCGTCACCGCGGTGATGATCATCCTGATGTCGCTGTCGCAGTTCATCACGCAGCGCCAGCTGATGACCAAGAACGTGGACCTCACGGTCAAGACGCCGTTCATGCAGCAGCAGAAGATGCTGATGTACGTCTTCCCGATCATGTTCGCCGTGATGGGCATCAACTTCCCCGTCGGTGTGCTGGTCTACTGGCTGACCACCAACGTCTGGTCCATGGGCCAGCAGCTGATCGTCATCCGCAACAACCCGACTCCGGGCAGCAAGGCCTGGGACGAGCGCCAGGCCCGACTGAAGAAGCAGGGCCGGCTCAACCCGGACGGCTCGGTGATCAAGGGCGCGCTCTGGGGCATCCTGCCGCCGAAGAAGACGGCGACGACCTCCGCGGAGGCCGTGGTCGAGGACGCCGTGCAGGTGCGCCGCCAGCAGCCGCGGAAGCAGACCAAGGCCCAGCGCCAGCACAGCGGCGGCGCCCAGACCGCCAGCCTGACCAAGGACGACGCGGCCCCGGCCGAGGAGCCCGTGGAGTCCGCGGGAACCGTTCAGGCCGACTCCGGCAGCGCCAAGCCGGCGGCGAGCCGGCCCGGTGGGGCCAAGTCGGGCCCGGCCCGGCAGGGCGGCCGGCAGCAGCCGAGGCGCGGTGGGCAGGGCGGCCAGAGGCCGAAGAAGAAGTCCTGACCGGACCGTCCGGCCCCGCCCGGCGGCCCCCGAACCTCGTTCCCGGCCCACCAACCGGGCCCATCCTTGAAGGAGTCCATCAGTGACGGAAGGCACCACCACCTCCGCCGTCGAGGTCGAGGACGCTGCCAGCGCCGACGAGAGCCTCGTCTCGCGTCTGGAGCAGGAGGGCGACATCGCGGCGGACTACCTGGAGGGTCTGCTCGACATCGCCGACCTCGACGGTGACATCGACATGGACGTGGAGGGCGACCGCGCCCTGGTGTCCATCGTCAGCGACGGCAACGACCGTGCGCTGCAGCGCCTGGTGGGCCAGGACGGCGAGGTGCTGGAGGCGCTGCAGGAGCTGACCCGGTTGGCTGTCCACCGGGAGACCGGCGAGCGCAGCCGCCTCATGCTGGACATTGCCGGCTTCCGGGCCCGCAAGCGGTCCGAGCTGGCCGCGCTCGGGGCCGAGGCCGCGGAGCAGGCCAAGAGCACGGGGGAGCAGGTCAAGCTGCGGCCGATGACGCCGTTCGAGCGCAAGGTCGTCCACGACGCGGTGGCCGCGGCCGGACTGCGCAGCGAGTCGGAGGGCGAGGAGCCCCAGCGGTGCGTGGTCGTGCTGCCGGCCTGAGCCAGGGGAAGTCGATGACCGGCCGCGCAGGCGACCGGTGACCGTCAGAGGACTCGACCCCGTCCGCCTCGTGCGGGCGGGGTCGTCGTCCCTTCGCGGGGTGTTGCTGCCCGCGAGAGATGTTTCACGTGAAACGGTGCGGAGAACGGGTCGGTGGATCCGGGGAGCAGAGAGGTCGAGATGGACACGGAGAGCGCGGCTGCCGGAGGACCGGTGGCGGGTGCCGGCGGTTCCGAGGCCGAGGGTCCGGCGGGTCCGGGCACCGATGGCGCGGCCGACACGGCCGCCGAGGGGCTGACCGCGGCCCCGGCCGTGGCCCGGGAGGTCTTCGGTGACCGCTTCGACGCCGCGGTCCGCTACACCGAGCTGCTGGCCACCGCGGGCGTCCAGCGCGGGCTGATCGGCCCCCGCGAGGTGCCCCGGCTCTGGGACCGCCACGTGCTGAACTGCGCGGTGCTGGCCGAGCTGCTGCCGCCCGGATCCACCCTGTGCGACGTCGGCTCCGGAGCCGGGCTGCCCGGCATCCCGGTGGCGCTGGCCCGTCCGGACGTCTCGGTGACGCTGCTGGAGCCGCTGCTGCGGCGGACCACCTTCCTGGAGGAGGTCGTCCGGGAGCTGGGGCTGGAGAACGTCACGGTGCTGCGCGGCCGGGCCGAGGAGATGGTCGGCAAGCTCGCGGTGGACGTGGTGACGGCCCGCGCGGTCGCGCCGCTGGAGCGGCTGGCCGGCTGGGGCCTGCCGCTGCTCCGCCCGCACGGGCAGATGCTGGCGCTCAAGGGTGACAGTGCCGAACAGGAGCTCGCGGAGTCGCGGGCCGGCCTGGCCAAGCTGGGCGCGGTCGAGTGGACGGTGATCTCGGTCGGCGAGGGCACCCTGGAGACCTCGACCCGGGTGGTCCAGGTCAAGGCGGGGGAGAGCCCCGGCGGCGTGAAGGCGGCCACCCGGCGGGCCAAGGCGGCCCGGGCCGGGCGCAACGCCGGTGCGGTGCGCGGCGCAGGGACCGGCCGCGGCGGGCGGCGCCGCAGCCGCTGAGGCCGCTGCGAGACGGTGTTTCACCCCGGGCGGGTGGTCCTCGGACCACCCGCCCGTCGGCTTTCGAGGGCTTCCCGGATCGTGGGCGACGGCCGGGGGACGGGCGGGGGACGGGCGGGGGCCGTCCGGGTGACGGAATCCCATCGGAGTGTCGCACCGTCAGATTTCCGACATTGCGGGCATGGTGTTTCACGTGAAACGTCGCTCTCTCCTCTCGGACACTTTGGATCTGCGGCTCCGCCGCGGGCTCGGTCTCTTCCGGGCGGCGACTGTTGCCGCTCCGGTTTCACGTGAAACACTGACCTCCATGCAGGACTCGGAGACCATCGACCAGATCGATGACACGCCCATCGCGCGTGCTGCCCAGGCTGCGGTCCAGGCGATCGGCCGAGCGGGCGAAGGGCTGCCCCGGCCCGCCGCCACCCGCGTGATCGTGGTGGCCAACCAGAAGGGCGGGGTGGGGAAGACCACCTCGACCGTCAACATGGCCGCCGCGCTCGCCATGCACGGACTGCGCGTCCTGGTGGTGGACCTCGACCCGCAGGGCAACGCCTCCACCGCACTCGGCATCGACCACCACGCCGACGTGCCGTCCATCTACGACGTCCTGGTCGAGGGAAAGCCGCTGGCCGACGTGGTGCAGCCGGTGGTGGACGTCGAGGGCCTGTTCTGCGTCCCCGCCACCATCGACCTGGCCGGTGCGGAGATCGAGCTGGTCTCCCTGGTGGCCCGGGAGAGCAGGCTCCAGCGCGCCATCGCCGCGTACGAGCAGCCGCTGGACTACATCCTGATCGACTGCCCGCCCTCGCTCGGCCTGCTGACGGTCAACGCGCTGGTCGCCGGCCAGGAGGTGCTGATCCCGATCCAGTGCGAGTACTACGCGCTGGAGGGCCTCGGACAGCTGCTGCGCAACGTCGAGCTGGTCAGGGCGCACCTCAACCCCACGCTGCACGTCTCCACCATCCTGCTCACGATGTACGACGCCCGCACCCGGCTGGCCGCCCAGGTCGCCGAGGAGGTCCGGACGCACTTCCAGCAGGAGGTGCTGCACACCGCGATCCCGCGCTCGGTCCGGATCTCGGAGGCGCCGAGCTACGGTCAGACGGTGCTCACCTACGATCCGGGCTCGACCGGTGCGCTCTCCTACCTGGAGGCGGCCCGGGAGCTGGCGATGCGGGCGGTGCCCGCAGGAGGCGGCGGCTCGTTGGTGGGGCAGCAGCGGGACGGCGAGCCGGGGCAGAGCGCCCCGATGGCACAGCACGGTACGACGGAGGGCAATCGGTGAGTGGTCGCAGCAGGGGTCTGGGTCGGGGGCTCAACGCACTGATCCCGGCCGGAACGCCGACGGCGGGCGCGACGGCGGCACAGCCCGCTGCGGCCGCGGTGGTGGCGACCGGCACGGTGTCGCCGACGGCGGTGCCGGTGCTGCCGAACGGCCGGGGCACGGTGGCGGCCCGGGCGGCCGCGGAGACCCTGCGCGAGCAGGCGGAGCAGGACGGTGCGGTCGCCGCGGCGGAGCCGGAGCAGGCGGTCACGGCCTTCTTCGCCGAGCTGCCGCTGGACTCGATCACGCCGAACCCGCGCCAGCCGCGGGACGTCTTCGACGAGGACAAGCTGGCCGAGCTGGTCGCCTCGATCAGGGAGGTGGGCCTGCTCCAGCCGGTCGTGGTGCGCCAGGTCGCGCCGGAGCGCTTCGAGCTCATCATGGGCGAGCGCCGCTGGCGGGCCTCCCGGGAGGCCGGGCTGGAGCAGATCCCGGCGATCGTCCGGGCCACCGAGGACGACAAGCTGCTGCTGGACGCCCTGCTGGAGAACCTGCACCGGGCGGAGCTGAACCCGCTGGAGGAGGCCGCCGCCTACGACCAGCTGTTGCGGGACTTCTCCTGCACCCATGACGAGCTGGCCGACCGGGTCGGCCGCTCGCGTCCGCACGTGACCAACACCCTGCGGCTGCTGAAGCTCTCGCCGTCCGTGCAGCGCCGGGTCGCCGCCGGGGTGCTGACCGCGGGCCACGCCAAGGCCCTGGTCGGCGTGCCGGACGCGGAGCGGCAGGAGGAGCTGGCGAAGCGGATCGTCGCGGAGGGTCTCTCGGTGCGGACCACCGAGGAGATCGTGAAGCTGATGGACCCCGAGCCGCAGCAGCAGCGCCCGGCCGGGCCGAAGGCCGGCAAGCTGCTCTCCCCGGCCTTCAACGACCTGGCGAGCCGCCTCTCCGACCGCTTCGACACCCGGGTCAAGGTCGAGGTCTCGCAGCGCGGCGGCAAGCTGGGCAAGGGCAAGGTCGTGCTGGAGTTCGGCTCGGTGGAGGACCTCAACCGGATCCTGGACAGCCTGGCCCCGGGCGAGGACGGGCTGCGGCTGTCGCAGGGCTGATCAGGCCGAGGCGACGACCCGATGGGTGCATGTTCCACGTGAGCGGTGTTTCACGTGAAACATGCACCCATCGCCGTTCGGGGGGAATGCTCGACTGTGGAGTGGACGAGGAGGTGCGGGGAATGGGACGCCGGATCGCTCCGCTGACGCTGGACAACCTCGCGGATCTGCCGACCACCTGCCGCTCCTGCGTGTTCTGGGAGCTGGACCCGGTGAGCGGCCGCGCGGCGGTGGAGGCCGGGAAGCCGGAGCTGGAGAAGGAGGGGTGGATCTCCGCGGTGCTGCTGGAGTGGGGCTCGTGCGGCCGGATCGTCTACGTGGACGACAACCCCGTCGGCTTCGTGCTCTACGCCCCGCCCGCGTACGTCCCGCGGTCGCAGTCGTTCCCGACCAGTCCGGTCTCGCCCGACGCCGTTCAGCTGATGATCAGCCGGGTGCTGCCGGGCTACCAGCGGCAGGGGCTGGGCCGGGTGCTGGTGCAGACGGTGGCCAAGGACCTGCTGGGGCGGGGGGTGAAGGCGATCGAGGCGTTCGGCGCCGTCGGACGGCAGCCGCCGAGCTGTGTCCTGCCCGCCGACCACCTGCTCGCGGTCGGCTTCAAGACCGTCCGCCCGCACCAGCGCTACCCGCGGCTCCGGCTGGAGGCCCGCACCACGCTCTCCTGGCGCGGGGACGTGGAGGTGGCGCTGGAGCGGCTGCTGGGCGGTGGGCGCAAGGAGCCGGCCCTGAGGCCGTTCTAGCCCCGGAGCGGAGACGACGCGAGCCGGCAGGACGCGGGCCGGCAGGGCGCGGGCCGGGCGCGTCGGGGCCGGCAGGACGCGGGCCGGCAGGACGGGGCCGGGCGACCACGGGCCGGGGCGCGGACCGCGGATACGACGAGGGCGGGGCTCCCGATGGGGAGCCCCGCCCTCGTGGCGTCGCGGTGGGCCGGACCTAGATGAACTCGGCCAGCTCGCGCAGCAGCGCGGCCTTCGGACGGGCACCGGTGATCGACTTCACCGGCTCGCCGCCCTTGTAGACGATCAGGGTCGGGATGGAGATCACGTTGTACGCCGCAGCGGTCTGCTGGTTGGCGTCGACGTCGAGCTTGGCGATGGTCAGCTTGTCGGCGTGCTCGGACGCGATCTCTTCGAGGATCGGGGCGACCTGGCGGCACGGGCCGCACCAGGTGGCCCAGAAGTCGACCAGGACGGGCTTCTCGCTGTCCAGGACATCGGCCTTGAACGTCGCGTCGGTGACGGTGGTGGTGGCGCCGGCCACGGGGACTCCTCGGGGTCAAACGGAGAGGGCTGCTGCCAGGAGAACAACGGGCGGGCCCGTTCTGTTTCCTTCCTGGGCGGGGCGGGGGTGTTCCACGTGGAACACCCCCGTGGGGGTCGGTCGGGTCGTGCGGGGGCTCAGACCGCGACGGTGGCGGCCTGGGCCTCCAGGTCGTCCAGCGCGGCCAGGTAGCGCTCGGCGTCCAGCGCGGAGGAGCAGCCGGTGCCGGAGGCGGTGATGGCCTGGCGGTAGGTGTGGTCGACGACGTCGCCGGCGCCGAAGACACCCGGGACGTTGGTCCGGGTCGAGGGGGCCTCGACCTTGAGGTAGCCCTCGGCGTCGAGGTCCAGCTGGCCCTTGAACAGCTCGGTGCGCGGGTCGTGGCCGATGGCGATGAACAGGCCGGTGACGGCCAGCTCGCGGGTCTCGCCGGTGGTGGTGTCGCGCAGGGTGACGCCGGTCAGCTTCGGGTCGCCGTGGATCGCCTCGACCGCGCTGTCCCACTCGAAGCGGATCTTCGGGTCGGCGAACGCGCGCTCCTGCATCGCCTTGGAGGCGCGCAGGGTGTCCCGGCGGTGGATGATCGTGACGCTGCGGGCGAAGCGGGAGAGGAAGGTCGCCTCCTCCAGCGCGGTGTCGCCGCCGCCGACCACCGCGATGTCCTGGTCGCGGAAGAAGAAGCCGTCGCAGGTGGCGCACCAGGAGACGCCGCGCCCGGAGAGCTTGTCCTCGTTCGGCAGGCCCAGCTTGCGGTGCTGCGAGCCGGTGGTGACGATCACGGCGCGGGCCTTGTGGACGTTGCCCTCGGAGTCGGTGACGGTCTTGACGTCGCCGGTGAGGTCGACCGCGACGATGTCGTCCGGGATCAGCTCGGCGCCGAACCGCTCGGCCTGGGCCCGCATGTTGTCCATCAGCTCGGGGCCCATGATGCCGTCGCGGAAGCCGGGGAAGTTCTCCACCTCGGTGGTGTTCATCAGCGCGCCACCGGCGGTGACGGCGCCCTCGAAGACCAGCGGCTTGAGGGAGGCACGGGCGGTGTAGAGCGCAGCCGTGTAGCCGGCCGGGCCGGAACCGATGATGATCACGTTACGGACGTCGCTCACTGCATCTCCTGGTTCGCATCGCGACCCGCGTTAGGTGCGGGGAGGGCGGTCCTGCTCCGCCGCCCGGGACAACGACTAACCAGTCTCTCGCATTCCCAGGCGGATCCGTACCAGGTGCCCGCACTGTGGGAGCGTCGGACGGCCCCGGGCGTGGATCGCACGGGAACGGCCGTTCAGCGGGCCGGGACGGTGCGGTGGAGCAGGACCGGCCCGCAGCCGGGGGAGCGGAGGTAGACGTCCAGCTTCTGCGGCTGGTCCGGGACGGCGTACACCAGGACCTCGGCCGGGGCGCCGGAGTAGCTGCCCGTGTCGGTGGCGAGCAGCGGTCCGTCGGCGGGCGCCGGGCAGGCCGCGGCGCCGGGGCCCCCGGCGATGCCCTGCTGCGCGTCGGTGGGCGGTGCCTCGGACTTGCCGGTGGACGGCCCGGAGGCCTGCCCGGACGCCTGGGCGGAGCCGTCGGGCGTGACGCCGGCCCGGGCGAGCAGCTGCTGGACCTGGGCCGCCAGCTGGTCGTCCCGGTAGACGGTGCCGCCGTTGGCGTGTTCCGCCCGGGCGCTCTTGGGCGTGCCGCTCGGCATGGCCCCGGCGGTGGGGGCGGCGGCGGAGACCGCTGTGGTGTCCGAGGCCTGCCGGTCGGCAGGGGAGAACAGCAGGGAGCCGCCGAGGCCCGCCGCGAGCAGGGCGGCCGCGGTGCCGAGCAGCAGGGCGGTCCGGCGCCGCCGTGAGCGGGAGCGGCCGGGCCCGGTGCCCGCCGCCGGGGTGGCGGGCCGCCCGGGTGGCCCGAGGGGGGCCGGGGAGGGGGCAGGGGCGGGCCCGGACGGGCGGGCCGGGGCACCGGCCGGTCCGGCCGGTGCGGAGGCCTGCCGGGGGGCGCCGGGGCCTTCCGCGGGAGTGTCGCGCTCGTCGGCCGCCGCGGTCAGGGCGGCGTCCAGCCGGGCGGCGACGTCGGCGGGCATGGCCGGTGGCTCGGCGGAGCCGAGCAGGGCCTGCACCTCGGCGAGCGCCTCGGCGGTCTCGCGGCACTCGGCGCAGTCGGCCAGGTGGCTCCTGAGCGCCTCCGCGTCGTCGGCGGACCCGACCAGACCCTCGGCGAGGTCGGCCAGCTCGTCGACGGAGGGGTGCGGTCCGGCGGCGTGCGGTTCGGCGGCGTGCGGCTCCACCGGGTCGTTGTCGGGGGAGGAGAGGGGTGCGGTCATCGCTTGCTCGCATCTCCTTCCAGAATCGGCCGGCCGGTGTCGGGGCCCGTCCTTGTGACGGTGCGCGCCCCGGACGGGTTCCCGGGCGGTGGGGCCGAGCCCCGCGGGGCTCGGGCCGCTCCCTCCGTTCCACGTGGAACGGAGGGACCCGGCGCGGCGTCCGGCGTCGTGCCGTCCTCGCGCAGGTGGCGGACCAGCGGCAGCAGCCGGGCCCGGCCGCGGGCGCAGCGGCTCTTCACCGTGCCGACCGGGACGCCCAGCACCTCGGCGGCCTCGGCGACCGGGTAGCCCTGCATGTCGACCAGGACCAGTGCGGCCCGCTGCTCGGCCGGCAGCTCGGCGAGCGCCGCCGCCAGCTCCCGGTGCACCTCGGCGCGGACCACCGGGGAGTCGGCCGGCTCGGCCTGTCCGACCAGGGCGTCGAGGCGCTGCGGGTCGTCGTCGAGCGGCTTGGTGCGGCGGGAGGCGGTGCGCCGGGCGCGGTCCAGGCAGGCGTTGACGACGATCCGGTGCAGCCAGGTGGTGACGGCCGACCGGCCCTGGAAGGTGTGGGCGGCGCGGAAGGCGGAGACCAGGGCGTCCTGGAGCGCGTCGGCGGCCTCCTCGCGGTCGCCGAGGGTGCGCAGGGCGACCGCCCAGAGCCGGTCGCGGTGGCGGTCGACCAGCACGCCGAAGGCGTCCCGGTCACCGGCGACGTGCCGGGCGAGCAGCGTGGCGTCGTCGTCCGCCGGGACCGTTCCGTCCGCCACTGCCACCCCTCGTCGTGCCTGCCGTGCCCGTGCCACCGCAGCGGCCCCGCGTCAGCCGAAGACCTTCACCTCGGCGATCTGGCCGCGGTACTCGCCCTTATCCTTCGGCAGGCTGGTCAGCCAGAGCAAGAGGTAGCGCGTGGTGACCGGGCTGTCGACGCTGTAGTCGACCGTGGTGCCGGACTTCTTCCCGAGGACGGTGAAGTCGCTCGGCCGGGCCCCCAGCGGGTCGGCGGCGGCCGAGGCGCCCGGCACCCGCAGTTCGGCGGTGGTGGTGCCGACGAACTGGACGTTCACCGAGCTGACCGCCTGCGGCGAGCCGAGGTCGATCAGCAGGCCGGTGCCCTCCTTGAGCGGCTTGGTGGGGCCGAACGGGTCCTGGTACCCGAAGGTGGTCCAGGCGGTGGAGGTGTCCCCGTCGAAGGCCTTGGAGAGGGAGAAGGTGCCCTCGGGGCCCTGGGTGCCCAGCGGGTTGTACGACTGGGCCTCCTTGACGGGGATCGCCACGGGGGCGTGCGTGGCGGTGTGCGCGGTGGGGGTGGCGGAGCTGACCGTGGGGTTGGGGGCGGCCGAGACGGTCGACCCGTTGTTGCGCAGGTTGTCCACCAGCTGCCAGGAGGCGACGCCGATCGCGCCGAGCGCGACCGTCCAGGCCGTCATCTTGGCGACCCGGCGCAGCCGCCGCCGGGTCCGCCGGACCGGAGCCGTCCGGGCCGGGGCGGGCGCCGTGGCGGCGCCGGGGGCGGCGATCACCCGGGTCGGGTTGGGCGCGGTGGGCAGCGCGTGGGTGTTGTGCCGCGGCGGGGCGGTGAAGGCGGGCAGCTCCGGCTCGGGCTGGCGGATGCGCGGCATCAGCGCGATCGCCTTGGCGAGCTGCTCGGGGGTGGTGATCGGCTCGGCGTGGTGCGGCGGGTGGTCGAACAGGGCGCGCGCGGCCAGCTCGGAGAGGCCCTTGTGGACCCCGGCCCGGACCTGGTCCGGCGGCACGTCGCGGAGGTTCTTCGGCAGGCCCTTGAGGTCGTAGCGGTCCTCGGGGAACGGCCAGCGGTGGGTGAGCGCGGCGAACAGCAGGGCGCCGATGGCGCGGGTGTCGGTGCGCTCGGCGTCCTCGCCGCCCCCGTCGGGCAGGCCGCGCAGGGCGGCGTCGACCGCGATGCCGTTGATCCGGTACTGGCCGCTGTCGGTGCGCAGCACGCAGCGCGGCGTCAGGCGCAGGTGGGCCTGGCCGCGCCGGTGGGCGGCGGCGACCGCGTCGGTGACCTGGCGGACCATCTGGTAGGCGTCGTGCGGCTCCATCGGGCCGTCGGCGAGCAGCTTGGCGAGGTCGGAGGCGTGCGGCAGCCACTCCCGCACGACGTAGACCAGCTCGCCCTCCTGGACGGCGTCCAGCACCTGGACGAAGCGCGGGTCGCCGAGCAGCGCGGCGGACTTCGCGGCGGCCAGGACCTTGCGGGCCCGCTGGTGGCCGGAGGCCATCAGGTGCACGCCGACGGCCCGGCGGAGCTTCTCGTCGACGGCGCGCCAGCTGCTGAAGGTCTCGGTGTGGGAGATGCACTCCTCCAGCCGGTACCGGTGGCCGATCTTGTCGCCGCTGTGCCGCAGCGGGGCCGGCAGGGTCTTCGGCAGGGTGCCCGTCGCGCGCGGGTCGTGGGTGGGCTGCGGGTCCTGCGGCGGCCGGCCGGGGCGGTGGGCCGGCGTGGCGTTCGCCGCGGCGGCGGCCTTGCGCGCGGCGCCCGCGGCCAGTTCGGCGCGGATCTCGTCGGCCGAGAGCGGCGCGGTGATCTCCGAGGTCTCCTCGCTGACGGAGGTCGCGGTGGACGGCTCGTCGTCGCCGCGGTCGTCAGCCGCGTCGGTGCCGGCGTCACCCGTGTCGGTGTCGGCGTCGGACGCGCCGGTCCGGCCGGTGTCGGTGCTCGTGCCGGCCGTGGTGGCCCGGGCCGTCCCGTCGGCGAGCTCGTCGATCGCCGCGGCCAGTGCGGCCTCGTCCGCCGCCCCGTCAGCTGCTGACGTGTCGACGACCGCCTTGGTGCCATCAGCCACCGTGGTCCTGCCTCCCCTTGTGTCGCCCCGGCCTGAGAGAGTCGTTGGAGCGCATCGGGCCGAAGCCCTGTGCTCCAGGACAATTGTGCCCACTCTTCTCCACCGGGTACGACCGCTGAAAGGTCCGCGTGGTTGCGCGATGGTGGAGAGATGTGGTGCAGATCCGGCACTGGGCCGCCGCTCCGGGCCCGGGAGGACCCGGGGTGCGGAGGGCGGCCCAGCACCAGCCCCGATGGGGCGGAGAACCCGGTCCGTCCGGTTGACGCCCGGTCAGGGCGATGTCCGGGGCGGCCGGTTGGTGCGGCGGGTCAGCGGCCCAGTCGGCCGCGGACCATGCCCAGCATGGCGTTCAGCTCCTCGATCCGCAGCTTCTTCGCGATCAGCACGAAGACGGCGAGCTGGAGGCCGCCGGCCAGGACGATGGTGAGCACGCTTCCCAGCCAGCCGCCGAGGACCTGCTGGACCGCCAGGCTGACGCCGACGCCGACCAGCGCGGCCGGTACGCAGGCGGCGATCAGCCGGGCGTAGGTCTTGCCGATCCGCTTGGTGTCCAGCCCGCCGATCTTCTTCTTCAGCTTGGGCACCGCCACCGTCACTCCGACGGCGTACGCGAGACCGTAGCCGAAGGCCATTCCGACCACCGTCCACTCGGCGGGCAGCAGGAACCAGCAGGCGAGCGAGAAGACGGCCTGGCAGGCCGCCACCCAGACGGTGTTGGAGAACGGCGTCCGGGTGTCCTCGTAGGCGTAGAAGCCGCGCAGCATCACGTACTGCGCCGAGTACGGGATCAGGCCCAGGGCGAAGGCCGAGAGCATCAGACCCACGTTGGTCGCGCTGTCGAGGGCCGTCTCGCTGCCGCCCACCGCGTAGATGGCACGGCCGATCGCCGGCCCGAGGGACAGGAACAGGAAGGCGCCCGGGACGACCGCCACCGCCGTGGTCCGCAGCCCGTACGAGATGTCGTCGCGCACCGCGCCGGCGTCGTCGTCGGCGGCGGCCCGGGAGAGCCGGGGGAGCACCGCGCTCATCAGGGAGACGACGATGACGGCCTGCGGGAGCTGCCAGATCAGCAGGGCGTTGGAGAAGGCGGCCAGGCCGACGCCGTTGTGGCCGCCCTTCTCCGCGGCGCTGCCGGCCGCGGTCGCCAGCTGGGTGATGACCAGGTACCCGGCCTGGTTGGCGAGGACGAAGAAGAACGTCCACTTGGCGAGCCGGGCGGCCTTGCCCAGGCCGTGGCCGCGCCAGTCGAAGCGCGGCCGGAAGTGGAAGTCGGCGGCCCGCAGGTACGGGATCATCGCGAGCGCCTGGACGACGAGGCCGACCAGGGTGCCGATGCCGAGCAGCCGGACGCCCTCGGGGCTGATGCCCTCCGGGGTGACGTGGGTTTCGCCGAAGCCGCCGTAGACCCAGATGTAGGCGCCGAAGGTGAAGATCACCACGATGTTGTTGAGGACCGGCGTCCACATCATCGCGCCGAACCGGCCCCGGGCGTTGAGGATCTGGCCCATCACCACGTGGATGCCCATGAAGAAGATGGTCGGCAGGCAGTACCGGGCCAGCGCCACGGTGGTGTCCGCCCGGGCCGGGTTCGCCATCATCGGGTGCGAGATCAGCTGCACCAGCAGCGGGGCCCCGGCGACGGCCAGCAGCACCACGACGCCGAGGCCGACCATCACCAGGGTGAGCAGCCGGTTGGCGTAGGCGGTGCCGCCGTCCGCGTCGTTCTTCATGCTGCGGACCAGCTGCGGCACGAACACCGCGTTCAGGGCGCCGCCGCCGATCAGGATGTAGAGCAGGGTCGGCAGGGTGCCCGCGGCGTTGTAGGAGTCACCCATGATGCCGACGCCGATCGCGGCCGTGATCACCATGGTCCGGACGAAGCCGGTGCCGCGGGAGACCAGGGTGCCGGCCGCCATGATGGCGCTGGAGTTGAGCAGGCTGGCGACCTTGCCGCCGCCGGCCGCCGGAGCGGGCGCCGCGGGGGCGTGCTCCTCGGCCGCCAGGTCCTCCAGGGGCTCCACCGCGGGCGGGATCTGTACCGCCGCCACCTGCATGGTGGCCTCCTCCTCCGAGAGCGGCGGGTCGAACTCGATCGGCGGGACGAAGACGGGCGGGCGCTGCCCGTCCTGGCCGTTCGGGCCGCCCTGGTGACCGCCGTGACCGCCCGGACCTCCCGGCCCGCCCCGGTACGCGTCGGCCGGGGGGAACGGCGCGGACGAGGGGTGCGGCGCGGGGGCGACGGGCGGCTGGGCGAGCAGGGGCTGGACCTGCGGCTGCTGGACCGGGGGCTGCTGGGCGGGCGGCCGGACCTCGGCGGCCGGGTCGGCGAGGCCGGTCCGTCCGCCGCCGAACAGCGCGTCGACGCCCACGTACTCGGTGGACTCGGAGTCCCAGGCCGAGTGCGCGGGGCCCGGCTGCCACTGCTGGTGCCCGTGCTGCTGCTGCCCGTGCTGCTGGCCCTGCTGCTGGCCCTGCTGCGGTCCGGCCCACTGGCCGCCGACCGGTGCGGGCCGCTCCCAGGCGGCAGGGGCGTCCGGCCAGTCCGCCGCCGGCTCCTGCGGCCGGGCCGCGGCCTGCTGCGGCGGGGTGTCCCAGCCGGGCTGCACCGGCGGGACGGGCGGGGCGAACGACGCCGGCGGCACCGGCGTGGGGTAGCCGCCGCCCTGCGGCGGAAGCTGCGGCGGCACGTCGTACGCGGCGGCCTGCTGCTGCGGCGCGGCGGGCCGGGCGGCCCGCAGGCCGTACGGGTCCGGGCCGTCCTCGGGGCCCTGGTACGCATCGGCCGCGTACGGGTCCTGGGCGTAGGTGTCGGCCACGTACCAGTCGCCGGACGGCGACTCGGCGCCCGGCCGGCCCTCACCACGGCCCGGCGGCCGCTCCTCGCTGCGCCCGGTCATGTCACCTCTTCGCTGTTGTGGGGGAGGCCGACCCGGCATCGGGCGGGTGTCGGCGGTATCAAGGACCAACCTTCTCATTGCCGACGGCCCGATCCCGGCCATCTGCGGTGCTGGCGCGCGGTGTCTGGCCGTCGCCGTCGGGTTCCCCTCCCCCGGCGGGGCCGGTGCCCCGCCCCCCGGTCTCCGTGGCGCCTCCCCCGGCGCCGTCCCGGTCCCCGGTCCCGGCGTCGGTCCCGGCGTCGTCCGCCGGGTCGTCGGCCGGGTCGTCGACGAGCGGGGCGTCGCCGATCGGCTCGCCGTCGTCGCCGTTCTCCGCGCGGCGCTTGCGCTGGCGGAAGAAGCGCAGTGCCGCGAGCAGGAGCAGCACCAGGCCGCCCCCGAAGACGTAGAGCACGCCGTTGGTCACCGAGGTGACCTCCACCGTGAACGTCTGCGCCGTGCCGTACAGCTGCGGGTTCGGCCCGGTGGTCCAGAGCTCGGCCGTCACGGTCACCGGACCGTTGTTCTGCGCCTCGGCGGGGAAGCGCAGGGTGACGCTCTGCGAGGCGGGCAGCACCAGCTCCTCGGCCGGGTGGATCTTGAGCCGGTTGGCCTGGGTCGGGCGCAGCACCAGCTTGAGGTTGGTGACCGGCTGGGTCAGGTCGTTGCGGACGCTGACCTGGAGCACGCCGGTGTCGCCGGCGAAGGTGATCGAGGTCTTCTGCGGTACGTTCACCGCCTTGATCAGCTCGTCGAGGTAGGCGTCGACCCCCTGCCGGTAGAGGGCGCCGGCCGGGGCCTCGGTCCGCCACTCGGTCGACATCGACCGGACCATGGCGGCGCTGAACGGGCCGCGCACCCGCTGCGGGAGGGTCAGGACGCGCATCAGCATGTCCAGCTTGGACTGGATGCCGGTGGTGTCGGTCAGCGCCGAGGACGGCAGCTCCGAGGCCCGGGCCTGCGCCGGGTAGTCGGTGGCGGCCGGGACGCTGCCGTTGGCCTTCGGGTCGGCGGGGCCCTGGGCGAGCACGTCCAGCTTGACCGGCTCCACCCACTTGCCGGCCTGCGCCGCCTGCACGGCGGTGGCCAGCACCTTGGCGGTCTCGGCGGTGAGCGCGCGCGGCGGCATCACCATCAGGCCGCGCGGGTTCTGCGGCTCCTGCCGGGAGATCACGAAGGTCTCGGCGAGGAAGCGCTGCACCGCCAGGGTCTGGGCCTGCGGGGTGTTGAGGTCACCGGCGAACAGGGCCGAGACCTCCTCGTCGGCCACCACCGCGGTCTGCCCGTTCCCGATCGGCCGGACCGCGGTCGGGGTGTACTTCAGCGAGTCGGGCTCCGGCAGGCTCGCGCCGTTCACCAGCAGCAGCCCGCTGCCGACGCGCTGGGCCATGCCCGCGATCTGCTGGTCCAGGTAGCCCTGGTAGGGCCAGGCGACGTCCGAGCGGGTGTCCACCGAGAGCCGGCCCTCGACGGTCAGCCGGCCGGCCGTGGCCGCCTTGCCGAGCGCGGTGTCCACCCCCTGCAGCTCGGCGGCGTTGTGCGCGATCGAGGCGAGGTCCGGGTCGGCGTACGGCAGCGCGACCACCTGGCTGCCGTTCTTGGCCACCGCGGCCCGCAGCTTCTCCAGCCAGGCCGTGGCGGCGGCCGAGCCGGTGCCGTCGACGGTGTTCTCCTCCTTCGCCGCCTTCTTCTTGCTGTCGGCGATGCCGGGCTTCTGCACCCGGTACCGCTTGGTCATCGCCAACGCGGTGTCCAGCAGGTCGGGGTCGATCACCCAGGTCAGGCCGTTCAGCGACGAGCCGGTCTCGACCAGCTCGTACAGCCGGCCGCCCGGCGCGAACTCGGCCGCCAGGCTGTCGTCGCGCAGCACCGGGATGGTCAGGTCGTTGTCGGACATGGTCTGCGCGACCAGCACCGGCGCGTGCACCAGCGGCCAGAGGGTGGTGACCTTGGACGGCTGGGCCTCGGTCGGCGTCGGGTCGTACGGCAGGAAGGTCCGGGCGATGCCCAGTGCCCGGTCGCGCTGGTTGTCCGCGGTCGAGCCCGAGACGTCCACCGCCAGCTCGTAGACGCCCTCACCGGAGAGCTGGAGGTCGCTCACGGCGACGCTCAGGGTGTACGGCTGGCTCTGCCCCGGGCCGAGCTCGTTGAGCGCGTACTGCGGGCTCTCCAGGGCGACGCCGTCCCAGCTGGACGGGTTGGTCCGGCCGGCGACCGAGGCCAGCTCGCTGCGCGTGGTCAGCGGCTTGCCCCCGGCCGGCTTGCGGACCGCCGCATGGGCGGACTTGAGGACGGACCTGCCGCCGTTGGTGATGTGCCCGGAGATCGTCACGGTGCCGTTCTGGACGGCCACCGGCTTGTTCACCGACTCGATGGTCATCGCCACCGGGTACTCCGCGGAGACCCCGGAGTCGGCGGCCGGGCGTGAGCCCCCGGCGGGCAGCGCGGCGGCCGGCAGCGCCGGGAGCAGCACCAGCGCGGCACCCAGCGCGGCGGCGAACCGCCGTACGGTCCGCGCCGTGCGGCGCCCGGGCAGGCGTTCGTCCCCGGCTCGCTCGCTACGCCCGCTCATGCGCTACGCCCTCGCTCATGGGCTTCGCCCTCGCCGTTCTCGATCGCTTGCTGCTCGATGCTGTGATGCCGCGGACTCCCCGCCCGCCGGGAGGGCCGGCCGGGTGGATCAGCGGTGGAGAAACGCGACCGGGCATGGCCCGGCCGACCGTACTGGCACGCGGCACCGCAGCCCCTCGTCGGTGCCCGCGACCCGCTCCACCGGCATGGTAACGATGCAGCCGGGGGTGCAGTGTTGCGGGCCTTGGGGTGAGCACCGGAAAACGCGCGGGCGGCGCGGCCGCCGGGGCACGTACCCTTGTGAGCCGTGTCCACTGCCAATGAGCCCCACGAGTCCGGCGTCCATCATTCCAGCACCGCCACCCAGGTCGTCCCAGGCCTGAGCGAGGCGCAGACCCTGGGTCTGCAGGAGCTGCTGCGGGTGTCCCCGGTCGCCGACGAGATCGCCCGCCGCTTCCAGGCGGCCGGTCACCGGCTCGCGCTGGTCGGGGGCTCGGTCCGGGACGCACTGCTCGGCCGGCTCGGCAACGACCTGGACTTCACCACCGACGCCCGCCCGCAGCAGATCCTCAAGCTGGTCAAGGGCTGGGCGGACGCCGTCTGGGACGTCGGCATCGCCTTCGGCACGGTGGGCGCGCGCAAGGACACCCCGGAGGGGTCCTTCCTGATCGAGATCACCACGTACCGCTCCGAGGCGTACGACCGCAGCTCGCGCAAGCCCGAGGTGACCTACGGCGACACCATCGAGCAGGACCTCGTCCGGCGCGACTTCACCGTCAACGCGATGGCCGTCGACCTGCCCGGCCGGGGCTTCGTCGACCCGCACCGCGGCCTTGAGGACCTGGAGGCCCGGGTGCTGCGCACCCCCGCCACCCCCGAGGAGTCCTTCTCCGACGACCCGCTGCGGATGATGCGGGCCGCCCGCTTCGCCGCCCAGCTGGACTTCGAGCCGGCCCCCGAGGTCGTCGCCGCGATGACCGCGATGGCCGAGCGGATCACCATCGTCTCGGCGGAGCGGGTCCAGGCCGAGCTGAACAAGCTGCTGCTGGCCGCCCACCCGGTGAAGGGCCTGCGGCTGCTGGTCGAGACCGGGCTGGCCGGCCACGTGCTGCCCGAGCTGCCGGCGCTCCAGCTGGAGCGGGACGAGCACCACCGGCACAAGGACGTCTACGAGCACTCGCTGACCGTCCTGGAGCAGGCCATCGACCTGGAGCAGGACGGCCCCGACCTCACCCTGCGGCTGGCGGCGCTGCTGCACGACATCGGCAAGCCGCGCACCCGCCGCTTCGAGTCGGACGGCCGGGTGTCCTTCCACCACCACGAGGTGGTCGGCGCCAAGATGACCCGCAAGCGGATGCGCGAGCTGAAGTACTCGAAGGAGCTGACCGAGGACGTCTCGCGCCTGGTCGAGCTGCACCTGCGCTTCCACGGCTACGGCGGCGGCGAGTGGACGGACTCGGCGGTGCGCCGCTACGTCACCGACGCCGGGCCGCTGCTGGAGCGCCTGCACAAGCTGACCCGCTCCGACTGCACCACCCGCAACCGGAAGAAGGCGGCCGCGCTCTCCCGCACCTACGACGGGCTGGAGGAGCGGATCACCGAGCTGAAGGCGAAGGAGGAGCTGGACGCCGTGCGCCCGGCGCTGGACGGCAACCAGATCATGGAGCTGCTGGAGCTCAAGCCGGGCCCGCAGGTCGGCAGGGCGTACAAGCACATGCTGGAGCTGCGCCTGGAGCACGGCCCGATGGAGCACGACGAGGCCGTCACCGCGCTGCGCGCCTGGTGGGCCGCCCAGCAGGGCTGATCGCCGACGCATGCGGAAGGGGTGGCTCCGGAATCCCGGGGCCACCCCTTCCGCATGCGTCGCGGCCGGGTCGTCGGCCGTTGACGCCCCTCAGGTGCCGTTGATCCCCTTCAGGCAGAGCACGTAGCTCAGCGCGGCGGAGGACGAGGTGCGCGTGTAGCTGCTGTCCGAGTCGGGCACGTTGTCACAGGCCTTGTCGTCGCTGGTGGCGAGCAGCTTGCGGAGCACCTTGTACTGGGCGCGCGAGTCGCTGCAGGGCAGCATGGTGATCCGCGGGTTGGGGTCGTGGGTCGCGGAGGTGCCGTTCTCGTTGCGCAGGCAGTCGCCGACCTTGGCGCTGTCGATGTCGTCCGCCACCTTGCTCGGCGCGGCCGGGGTGGAGGGCTTCGCAGCGCCCGGGGTGGTGATCTCCGGGATCGGCGGCATCGAGAACGACGGCATGGGCGGCATGGTCACCGCGCTCGGCGTGGGCACCACGATCGGGTGGTACGGCCTGGAGCCGTTGTCGTGGGTGTCGTTCAGCAGGGCGCCGGTGGCGACCAGCACGATGAGCGAGATGATCCAGAGGACCGGCAGCAGCAGCATCAGCGCGTGCGGCCGCCTCATCAGCGGGGCGCCCGGGTCGAGCTGGGGGCCGTGCGTGCCGGGGGCCGGCGGCGGCAGGTCCTTGATCTTGTTGTGCGCGGCGAGGTTCCGCAGCAGGGTGGCCAGCGTGAAGATCGAGCCCAGGTAGCTCCACCAGCCCTGGACCATCGTGCGGGCCGACATGTCGCGGACCATCGCGGTGCCGCAGGTGCGGCAGTACGGTCCCGGCTGCTTCAGGAACCGCATGATGATGATGATGCCCTGGTGCCCGCGGACGGTGGTGTCCACGGCCGGGAAGCCGCCGCAGAACCGGCAGACCGGTCCGCCGTGCGGGGCCTGCGGGGCGTAGCCGGCCTGCTGGGGCGCGGCGGGGTAGCCGTAGCCGGGCGGGGCGGCCTGCGGCGGCACGCCGTACCCGGGCGCGGCCGGCTGGGGTGCGGCCGGGTAGCCGTAGCCGGGCTGCTGGGCGCCGTACGGGTTCCCGGCGGCGTACGGGTTGCTGTTGTCGGCGGGCGGAGGCGCGCCGTACGGCATCTGGGGCGGTGGAACGGACAAAGGGTCCCCCGGGGAAGGTGGGTCGAACGGGTCAGGACTTCTTGGCCGGCGGTACGCCGGGCGACAGCGGGCCGAGGCAGAGGACGTACCGCTTCTTGTTCCAGCGGCGGCCGCTCTTGCCGGAGACCGTGCTGGTGGTTCCGGCGGTCTGCTTGCAGCGGTTGGTGTCGGTGGTGCCGGAGAACGTCGTCAGCACCTTGTAGTTCGCCTTGGCGTCGGTGCACTTGACGATCTCGACGTCACGCGAGCCGCTGGCCTTGACGCAGTCGCCGGCCTTGGCGCTGCTGACGCTCGGACCGCTGACGAAGTAGCCGACGATCAGTGCGATGCCACCGAGCACACCACCGACGATCTTCAGCTTGGCCTTGCCGCTGGTCTTCTTCGCGGGTCCGGCCGGCATCGGCGCCGTCGGTTGCTGCCCGTACGGCGCCTGCTGCCCGTACGGGGGTTGCCCGTAGGGCGGCTGCCCCCCGGGCGGCGGGCCGTACGGGGGCTGCTGCCCGTACGGGGGCGCGGCCGGCTGGCCGTACGCCGGGGGCTGTCCGTAGCCGGCCGGGGCCTGCTGGGGCCCGCCGTACTGCGGCGGCGGAGCACCGTACGCCTGGGGAGCCGGCGGCGGCGCCTGCGGGTAGCCGTACTGGGGCGGCGGCCCGTAGGGGCCGGGCGGTGTGCTCATCAGGTTGTCCCCCGAGACAGAGTGCTGTCGCTGCGACAGATCTGACGTACCTTAGCGACTCGCGCGGACGTCGCCGGTTTCGAGGGGTCGCAGCCTCTCAGACCGCCTGGTCACCGGGGAGCGGGCCGGTGCGCCGCGCCGCCCGCAGGTAGAGGACGGCGGCGAGCGCGTACACCAGGGCCACGCCGCCGACCACCACCACCGATCGGCCGGAGAGCGGCAGCACCAGGGCCGTCACCAGGGCGGCCGCCACGAAGGCGACGTTGAACAGCACGTCGTAGATGGCGAAGACGCGTCCGCGGTAGTCGTCCTCGACCGACTCCTGGACCACGGTGTCGGCGCAGATCTTGGTGCCCTGGGTGACCACGCCGAGCAGCAGTGCCGCGATCAGGCACGGCACCAGCGAGAAGCCCAGGCCGAGCGCGGGCACGAAGACGACCGGCGCCACCAGGCAGAGCGTCATCCAGCCGGCCAGCCCGAGCCGCCGCGTGCACCAGGGGCTGATCACCGCCGCCACGAAGAAGCCGGTCGCGGAGAGGCCGACCGCCTGGCCCAGGGTGGCCAGCCCGGCCGCGCTGTCGGCGGGGTCGTTGAAGGTGTAGCGGGCGAGCATCACCACCATGACGATCAGCACGCCGTAGCAGAACCGGGCGGCGGTGACGGCGGCCAGCGCGTGGACGGCGGGCCGGCAGTCCCGCACCAGGTGGGTGACGGCCGCGCCCAGGTCGCGGGCGGCCCGGGCCAGTGCCTGGCGGAGCGCGGGGCGGTCCGGGTGGTGCTCGGGGCCGAGGAGGTCCCGGTGCATCCGGCGGGCCGCCAGCGCCGCCGAGAGGTAGAGGACGGCGGCGACCGTGACCAGCGCCGCGTCGGCCCTCGGCCCGGGGGGCATCACCTGGTGCAGGACGAAGCCCAGGCCGCCGCCGACGGCCGCGGCGACCGTCCCCAGGGTGGGGGAGAGCGCGTTGGCGGTGACCAGCTGCCGCTGGCGCACCACCCGGGGCAGGGCTGCGGAGAGGCCGGCCAGGATGAACCGGTTGAGCGCGGTGACCAGCAGCGCGGAGGCGAAGAAGAGCCAGGTCGGCGCCTCGGCCAGGAGCAGCGCCCCGGTGACCAGGCCGAGCCCGAACCGGGCCAGGTTGCCGTAGAACAGCACCTGGCGGCGGCGCCAGCGGTCCAGCAGCACCCCGGCGAACGGGCCGATCACCGAGAACGGCAGCAGCATCACGGCCAGCACCGAGGCGATGTCGGCGGGGGAGGACTGCTTCTCGGGGGAGAAGACCACGTAGGCGGCGAGCGAGACCTGGAAGACGCCGTCGGAGAGCTGGGAGAGCACCCGCGCGGTCAGCAGCCGGCGGAAGTCACGCCCGCGGAGCAGGTCGAGGAGCGTGGCGCGCTGCGCGGTCTGGTGGGTGTTGCCGTTCTCCGTGATCGCCACCCGCCCAGACTGCCATGGAACCGGCCTGTGTTTCACGTGAAACATTCGGCGGGAAAAGGTGAACGGGCCCACGGTCGATGACCGTGGGCCCGTTCAGGCCGTACGAGCGATCAGCCCGTGGCTCAGCGCTCGACCTCGCCGCGGATGAACTTCTCGACGTTCTCCTTGGCCTCGTCGTCGAAGTACTGGACCGGCGGGGACTTCATGAAGTACGAGGACGCCGACAGGATCGGGCCACCGATGCCGCGGTCCTTGGCGATCTTCGCGGCGCGTACGGCGTCGATGATGACACCGGCGGAGTTCGGGGAGTCCCAGACCTCGAGCTTGTACTCCAGGTTCAGCGGGACGTCGCCGAAGGCACGACCCTCGAGGCGGACGTACGCCCACTTGCGGTCGTCCAGCCACGCCACGTAGTCCGACGGGCCGATGTGGACGTTGTTGGCGCCCAGCTCGCGGTCGCGGATCTGCGAGGTGACGGCCTGCGTCTTGGAGATCTTCTTGGACTCCAGGCGCTCGCGCTCGAGCATGTTCTTGAAGTCCATGTTGCCGCCGACGTTCAGCTGCATGGTGCGCTCGAGGATGACACCGCGGTCCTCGAACAGCTTGGCCATCACGCGGTGCGTGATGGTGGCGCCGACCTGGGACTTGATGTCGTCACCGACGATCGGCACGCCGGCCTCGGTGAACTTGTCCGCCCACTCCTTGGTGCCCGCGATGAACACCGGCAGGGCGTTCACGAAGCCGACCTTGGCGTCGATGGCGCACTGGGCGTAGAACTTGGCCGCGGCCTCGGAGCCTACGGGCAGGTAGCAGACCAGGACGTCGACCTTCTGGTCCTTGAGGACCTGGACGACGTCGACCGGGGCCTCGTCGGACTCCTCGATGGTCTCCAGGTAGTACTTGCCCAGGCCGTCGAGGGTGTGGCCGCGCTGGACGGTGACGCCGGTCGGCGGCACGTCGCAGATCTTGATGGTGTTGTTCTCGCTGTTGCCGATGGCGTCGGCCAGGTCGAAGCCGACCTTCTTGGCGTCGACGTCGAAGGCGGCGACGAACTCCACGTCACGGACGTGGTAGTCACCGAACTGGACGTGCATCAGCCCGGGGACCTTGCCGGCCGGGTCGGCGTCCTTGTAGTACTCGACACCCTGCACCAGCGACGAGGCGCAGTTGCCCACGCCCACGATGGCTACGCGAACCGAACCCATTCCGGTTGCTCCCTGTGATCTCATGAGGGCCGCCGGGGCTCGGCGGCACTCGTCCTGCTTCTTCGATGACTGCTTGACGGGCGCGAGGCGCCCACTCCTGCCGCGCGGCACAGGGCTTGCGCGGTGTCAGCGCTCCTGGGCGGAGCGCCCCGGGCGGTCGTACGGTGGCCCGGGCGGATCCGGGGATCCGGCCTCCTGGCCACGGCCGTCCGAAGTCTTGTCGGGTCCTGCGGTGTCCGGGCCGCCGGTGGACGGCCCGGTGCGGCCGGTGCGGTTGGCCCGCTCGGTCTCGATCAGCTCGTTGAGCCACCGGACCTCGCGCTCGACCGACTCCAGGCCGTGCCGCTGCAGCTCGACGGTGTAGTCGTCGAACCGCTCGCGCGCCCTGGCGAGCGAGTTGCGCATCCGCTCCAGTCGCTCCTCCAGCCGGCTGCGGCGCCCCTCCAGGACGCGCATCCGCACGGCCCGGTCGGTCTGGCCGAAGAACGCGAAGTGGACGCCGAAGTGCTCGTCCTCCCACGCGTCGGGGCCGGAGTCGGCGAGCAGTTCCTCGAACCGCTGCTTGCCCTCGGGCGAGAGCCGGTAGACGATCTTGGACCGCTTGCCGTTCAGCGCGGTGGCCGGGACGTACTCGACGTCCGGGTTGTCCTCGACCAGGAAACCCTGGGCCACCAGGCTCTTCAGACACGGGTAGAGCGTTCCGTAGGAGAACGCGCGGAACGAGCCGAGCAGGACGTTGAGCCGCTTCCGCAGCTCGTACCCGTGCATCGGTGCGTCGTGGAGCAGTCCGAGAACGGCGAACTCCAGCACTCCTGAGCGCCTGCCCAATGCCGTCGTCCTCCTTCCCCTCGACCGGTCCGTGACCCGCCGTCTCCGGCGGTATGCCGCTCCGATGTATCGGCTCGATATATCGAGAACAGTAAACCGGGGTCCCCGGCTGGGCAAGGGGGGCACGCGTGAATGTGATCACAAGGCGACGCGCGGGTGTGGTTGGCAACGGGCGTGTAATGATCTGCCGCCGTTTTGCGGTCATTGGCACTTGATGCCCGATTAGTTGCGATTCTCGGCTGCGTACGCTGTCGCGTGTGCACGAGGACCACCTCCGGGGTTAGGGCGGTTACGGGCATTCGGACGTGAACCCTGCCTTCAGGCTCGACGGCCTGGCGAGGAGTAGCTGGAACATGAGCGAACGACGGCGCAGGTCGCCCAACGACGGGCAGCCCCCGGGCGACAGTGGCCGGCCGGGCGGAGCCGGGGGCGACGAGCTCAGCTCGGGCGGACTCGGCCGCAGGCGCCCCCCGGGCGTCCGCGAGACCGCCCAGCAGCCCCGGATGGGCCGCGCCGAGATGCGCAAGGCGGGCCAGAAGGGCGGCAAGCGCGGCGGCGCCGAGGGTGCCCGTGCGGGCGGCGGCGAGGGCGGCAGCCCCGGCAAGAAGCGGTTCATCGACTACCCGCGCTTCGGCAAGGAGGGCGTCCGCCGCTGGCTGCCGTCCTGGCGGCAGTGGCTGACCGCGTTCCTGGTCGTCTTCGCGGCGTGCGTCGGCACGGTCTACTTCGTCTACCAGAGCACCACGATCCCGCCGCTGAAGGATCTGGTGAAGGACCAGAACAACATCTACTACTGGGCCGACGGCACGGAGATGACCCGCAAGGGCGAGACCAACCGGCAGATCGTCGAACTCTCGGACATCAGCCCCAACCTGCAGAACGCGGTCATCGCGGCGGAGAACGAGACCTTCCGCACCGACAGCGGCATCGACCCCAAGGGCATGGCGCGGGCGCTCTACAACATGGCCAAGGGCGGCGAGACGCAGGGCGCCTCGACCATCACCCAGCAGTACGTGAAGAACGCCTACCTCAGCCAGGAGCAGACGCTCGACCGCAAGGTGAAGGAGTTCTTCATCACCCTGAAGCTCAATCAGGAGTACGAGAAGCCCGAGATCCTGAAGGGGTATCTCAACACCAGCTGGTTCGGTCGCGGAACGGGCGCGCAGGCCGCCGCCCAGGCGTACTACGGCGTCAACGCCAAGGACCTGGACCTCTGCCAGAGCGCGATGCTGGCCGGCCTGCTCAAGGGCGCCAACCTGTACGACCCGAGCATCAAGGGCAACCACGAGCGCGCCGAAGAGCGGTGGAAGTGGATCCTCAACCGGATGGTGGAGACCAAGAATGCCACCGCCGAGGAGCGTGCCAAGTGCACGACCTTCCCCGAGCCGATCAAGAAGGTCCCGCCGTCCAACATGAACGGCCAGATCAGCTACCTGGTCGACATCGCCAACCGGTACGTCACGTCGAAGGACCCGACGATCAACCAGCAGGCGCTCGACAAGGGCGGCTACAAGATCTACACCACCTTCGAGAAGGACAAGGTCGACGCCCTCAAGAAGGCCGTGGACGACGTCAAGGGCGAGACGCTCAACGTGCAGAAGCGCCCGGACAACGACAACTTCGTCCAGTTCGCCGCGGCCAGCATCCGCCCCGGTGACGGCGCGCTCGTCGCGATCTACGGCGGCGACGGCGTCGAGAACCAGCACTTCGACAACAACGCCGACGCCCAGGGCGTCCAGGTCGGCTCGACCTTCAAGCCCTTCGTGCTCGCCGCGGCGATGCAGACCGGCGTGCAGACCGCGACCGAGAACGGCAAGCCCAAGCGGATCAACGCCGACAGCCGCTACCTGGCCGACGACCTCTCCGAGATCCACAAGCCCGACGGCTCGTTGGTGATGGGCGACGACGGCAAGCCGTACCGGCAGAAGAACGAGGACAAGCGCAAGCCCGGCTACGTCTCACTGCGCCAGGCCATGCAGTGGTCGTACAACGTGCCGTTCGTCCAGCTCAACCAGGACGTCGGCGGCCAGCAGGTGGCCGACATCGCCGAGGCGATGGGCGTGCGCAAGGAGAGCTTCGTCGACACGAAGACCGCGACCTTCCCGCTCGGCACCTCCGGCATCAGCCCGATCCGGATGGCCGACGCCTACGCCACCCTCGCGGCCAGCGGCAAGCAGACCGACCCCTACTCGGTGACCAAGGTCGAGTGGCAGGGCGCCGCCCGCCCCGGCTTCACCAAGCCGGCGGCGAAGCAGGCGCTGGAGGCGGTCGTCGCGGACAACGTCACCGACGTGCTGGTGAACGTGGCGAAGAACGGTACCGGTAAGAACAGCAACGCGCTGGGCCGCCCGGTGGCCGGCAAGACCGGTACCACCGACCAGAACAAGTCGGCCTGGTGGGTCGGCTACACCCCGCAGCTGGCCACCAGCGTCGCGATGTGGCGCGAGGACCCGACCAAGCACGAGCGGCTCTCGCTGAACGGCACCGGCGGCAAGGACTCGGTCCACGGTGGTGACACCCCGACCGACATCTTCACCCGGTACATGAAGGCGGCGCTGGCCAACGAGAAGAAGATGGACTTCCCGACCCCGCAGCCGGTCGGCAGCCAGGTCGACTCCTCCGGCGCCCCGAGCACGGCGAGCCCCACCAGCTCGCCCTCGGCCACCGAGACCATGGCGACCACCCCCCCGGACGCCGGCGCGCCCCAGCCCCCGGCGCCGACCACCCAGGCCCCGTCCTGCGTCCCCGGCGTGGACTGCCCGGGCACGGTGCCCACCCCGTCCGCGACCAAGACCAACCCGGGCGGTGGCGGCGGCAACGGCGGCGGCAACGGTGGCGGCGGCGGTGGTGGCGGCGGCTCCTCGCCGACCTGCCTCATCCCCGGGCTGTGCGGCTCGACCCAGCCGTCGCCGTCCTCGTCCTCGGCCAGCCCCTCCAGCAGCAAGCCGGGCAAGCCGACCACGTCGTCCTCGGCGACCCCGGGCGGCGGCGGGCAGGCGGCACCCTGACGCACCGGGAGGCGCTCGGACGCGCCGACTCGTGGTGAACGGCGGTGGGGGGGGGGGTGGGGGGGGGG